>JAGGUU010000023.1 GCA_021158305.1 Candidatus Bathyarchaeota archaeon | reverse complement strand
CTGAAGAACTCGTTAAGAGAATCGGTGAAGAAGTTAAGGACAAGCCGTTCAAACCCTTACCCCTACCTAAGCTCCTGTCGAGACGCCCCATCTTCTCCTAATAAATGAAGTTTATTCAGCAGATCGGGAAGAAAAGGTTAATTAGGTTGGAAAGGGTAAAATGATTGCATGCAGCCGGCGATAAAAGTTATAGTTTCTTCGGACAAGCCTTATGCTGTAGCGAACTTCATAGTTAACGAACTTACGTCAAGAGGTTACAAGGTTCTTGTTGATGGAGCATTAAAGGATGGAAAGCCTGTACCCTGGCCTGATGCCGCGTATTCTGCCACTAAGAGGCTGGTGAATGGTGAAGCTGATACCGCTGTGTTAATATGCTTTACTGGAACAGGGATAACCATAGCTGCCAACAAGGTTAAGGGTGTTAGAGCGGCCCTATGCCTCGATCCTGAAACAGCACGCCTTGCTAGACTGCTTAACAATGCAAATGTCCTAACATTGAGTGCGAGATTGATCACCGAATATCTGGCGAAGGAAATATTAGATGCTTGGCTTTCGGTCAAGGAGCCGGACTACTCAAGGGCTGATAGATTTAAGAGGCTTGAGGAGATCGAAGAAACTGAATTCAAATAATTCGAATAAAATGGGAGTTACCATTGCATCTTTTGCTGCATATTCCATAAGTTATATAAGAGGCTTTGAGGGACCTCCACATCATCAAAAGTTATGACGTCGTCTGCAGCCTTAGACCTCCGTAAGATACAGCCTTCAGCTAAGCCTATTGGTAAAAGACCTTCACCTCTTGCGATCTCCCTTCTTTCAATAGCTCCATAAACCGTGAAACCCCCCACACCATCAAGTTTATCTCCTGGTCTGAGATCGCGTTTTGCAACGGCTACTGTTTCAGAATAGTATCCGCTTGATCTGATTATCGCCTCTCTATACCTTACAGAATATATTGCTGATAGAATAGTTTCCGCCCCGGGCAGGTGGTAAGGTCTATAGAATAGGAAGTTCGGCCTCTTCCCCACACGTAGATATTCTAGATTGCTGTTTATCACCTCATCATCAGACCGCGCGATTGCGAAAACACCCGGCGCTATACCTATTACATAGTCGACTACACCATAGCTGTTTAAGATACCTCCCTCCGATCTTAACCTAAAGATTTTTATCAACTCGGAGAGCTCCGCGGTGGGGCCGTGCATTCCTCTAATATCGGGAAGCAGGCCCGTTGCGTTGGACAATATCGTCATTTCAACCATGGTCTTTGTTCCGTCAACAAAAGATGTCAGTATTCTTGGATTTAATCCTCTTCTAGCGCTCTCCTCCCTTAAATCATCCGGCGTCGCATGGGGATTTAGTGGATTATTCTTACCCTTCCCAGCAACGATAACTTCCATACCCATGGCCGTCAATGGCTTGTATAGATAATGCATTATAGTGCCCGGTTCATCACCGATATCCCCTGTATATATGACCCCAGCAGAATCAGCCAATCTCGAGAGTATAGGACCTATGGTTGCATCGGTCTCCGCATTTAACATAACGATGTTTTTGCGTCTTAATATGGCCTCCCACGCTAGACGGGCTCCGGAGAGTATATTTCCAGTCGCATCTATTATCACATCCACCTCTTCAACTTGTGCTACCAAGGATGCGTCGTCGGTCAGAGCCACCTCGCCTCTCTCAATGATACGTAACGCATCCTCAACCGACCGCGCAATTGAGAATTTGGCTCCAGAATTTTCTAGAACCTTTTTACCCTTTGTTAAATCTATTTCGACTGCGACTGCAAGCTTTGCGTCCTTCACCTTTCTGATATGGCGTAGTATCGCCTCCCCCATTTTTCCTAGACCAACTAATGCTATATAGATAGGGGACATGGTTATGCAACTCTTCTACCAGATTTGTCGAAGAAGACAATATATTCTTCGGGAATCTTGACCCATACCTTTGAAATGCCAGATACTTCTTTTGAAATCCTAGCTTTTAAGAGAACTTCCTCGTTACGGAGATGCAGTATCATCGACCTTCGCCCTAAGTCCTCCGCGTAGACGATGTCAAAAGGTACATAGCCCTCTGTTTGGCTTAATGCAATCCTTATATGCTCCGGCCTTATTCCAATTTTAACCTCTTCACCAACCCTTAGTGGTAACTTTTTCTCCTTCAGAATCAATTTGAAGGGACCCAGATCTACGCCTCCTTCTACCACCTTTCCTTCGATTATGTTCATTCCCGGGAATCCTATGAAGAATCCTACGAATTCGTGTGCTGGTGAATGATAGATTTCTTCAAATGTTCCAAATTGTAAAAGCCTTCCGTTAGGAGACATTACAGCTATCTTCTCCCCAAATGTTAAAGCCTCAGTCTGGTCATGCGTTACGAAGATCATGGTCCTCTTCATGTCTTTGCTCACTTCAATGAGCAATCTCTTCAATTCATAACGTTTATCTGGTTCGATGGAGCTCATAGGCTCGTCTAGGAGTATTACGTCCACATCCCTTACTAGTGCGCGGCCTATAGAGACCCTTTGCTTATCTGCCAGTCCGAGCCTATGTGCAGGCCTGTCTAAGAGATTATCTATTCCAAGCATCTCGGCGATGTGGCGAGCCTTTTTGAGTTTTTCAGCCTTTGGTATATTGACATTCATTAGTGGAAAGAGTAGGTTATTTAGCACAGACATCCTATAAACCACTGGAAATTGGAAGACTATCGCCACACTCCTCTTCTCAGGCGGATAATCCGTTACGTCAACGTCGTCAAAGTATATCTTTCCCTTCGTTGGCCGAAGAGCCCCACAGATTATCTTCAACATCGTCGTCTTTCCACATCCGGAGGGGCCGAGTAGGGCGTATCTCCTACCCGACTCAAAAATCAAATTTATGTCGGAGATAGCCCACGTTTTTCCACCATCGTATGAGTGGCTGATATTTTCTAAGGTTATCTTCGTCATACGTTCACCCCCAGGTTGCAAACTCGGGATTCATCAGATTTCCTAAATATTATGATGTTCTCAAGCGGTACATATACGTATTGAAGCCGTTCGAATTCGC
The DNA here is from genome assembly GCA_021158305.1 of Candidatus Bathyarchaeota archaeon. GTDB lineage: Archaea > Thermoproteota > Bathyarchaeia > Bathyarchaeales > DTEX01 > B63. The sequence goes on along the minus strand of JAGGUU010000023.1, from coordinate 9,000 downwards.
GTATTCTCTCAACTTCTGTGCTCAACATGCGTAACAATTTATCTCCAACCCTCATGTTGATGATCAACTCAGATCCGGTGTTTTCAAGAAAATCTACGGTGACGGGGATTCTTAAAGCATTTTTTAATCCGGCTTCGGCGGGGAAGATATCATGTGGGTATATTCCAATTAGATATTCCTCTCCTTCGACGATCTCTGAATGATTTCCAACGTCTATAGACAATTTATCATTCACCTTAAGGACTTTGCCACGTTCCTGTTTCAGACATGTGGCTTCCAGTATATTAACGCCGTAAGGTGAGTAGCAAGCTGCGGCCTCGACGTCTTTAGGATGTTTGAAACATTCTCTAACCATCCCTATTTGAATCACTCGACCATTTCTAAGGTGGATCAATGTTTCTCCTAGTGCTGCTGCCTCTTCTGGATTTGGCGTCGAGTATATCGCCGTGATCTTCAGCTCCTTGAATAATCTCTTTATCTCCATTCGCAGTACCTCTCTAACCTTGTAATCCAAGTTTGTTAAGGGCTCATCGAAGAGGCAGATTTTCGGATTTTTAACCAACGCCCTTGCTATTACGACTCTTTGAGCTTCTCCACCGCTACACTCTTGAGGCCTTTTATTCAGAATATGACTTATCCCCAGTAGTTCAGCTATCTCATGTACTCGTTTCCTAATCTCCGCCTCAGAAGTCTTCTTAGCCCTTAACGGTGAAGCGATGTTGTCGTAAACGGTCATATGAGGATATAGGGCGAATGTCTGGAAGACCATCCCGATATCTCGCTCTTTTGGAGGCTTACTCGTCACATCCTCTCCGTCGAAGTATATTCTTCCCTGATCCGGACTTTCCGTGCCGGCTATTATTCTCAGCAGTGTTGTCTTTCCGGCTCCCGAGGGCCCCAATATCACAGCGACCTCACCGGACCTGACCTTAAAATTCACGTTTTCAAGAATGGACACTCCCCTAAACTGTTTTGTAATGTTTTCGATCACCACTTCGGTCAATGAAATTCACCCCTTCAACACAATCAGTACTACAAGAGGAATTCCTATTATTAAACTTAAGTAGCTTGGAAGTCCTGCAGCGCATATCGCCAAAATCACTATTATCCACAGCATTATCCCGACGAAGATCCTGTCGCCACGGGTCGTCGGAAACGGTAAGAAGCCCTTTCTAGGCCTCGATCTCATCTTTAAGTCTGCAATTGCAAGACCCCCTAGGAAGAAGCAGAAGAAACATATTAAGAAGATGAAGACCTCGGCCTTCCAAGCTATCCAAGGTGTCCAATCATTAAGGTATTTTTCTAATGTTGAGAGTATTGTAGCTAATTCAGCCATGGCTCACAGCCTCCCAAATGTGAAGCCCTTCACTATATATCTTCTCACCCAGTAAAGTAGCGCAAGACCTGGTATTAAAGTTACGAAGCCGGCCGCGGCAGCTGGACCGTATTCAATACCCCATCCAACTTTGCCTAACGCCGTCAGGAGCTGAGCCGGTAGAGTTTTAGAGTGGACGGATGTCAGCACACTTGCGAAGAACATATCTGTCCAGGCGAAAAGCCATGCAAAGAACATGGCGACACCTATGGCTGGTTTTATTAGCGGTAGAATGAACTTGAAGAAGAGGTCACGAGTACCATAGCCATCAATTAAGACTGCTTCATCGATTTCTCTAGGAATCGAGGCTATGAAACTTGCTAGTATCCATATCGTTATCGGGATCTCAAACACCATGTATGCTAGGATTAGTCCTTGATATGTATCCCAAATTCCCATCCCTCTCCATATCATTAGGTATGGAATTGAGAAGACTACTGGTGGCGCCATCCTGTTCGTTAGGAACCAGAAGAATAGATGTTTATCAGCCATGAATCGGTATCTCACGAACGCATATGCGGCTGGAATGCTTATCACTAACGCTATGATCATACATGATAATGAGACTATGGCCGAATTTATGATTCCGCTCTTCCAGTATCCCTTTGTTATCTCGATCCAGTTCCCGGCGTAGAAGTCAGGAATGATCGCGCCCGCGTTTATCCTCGGCTTCGACGAAATTGACACCGAGAAGGTGAAGTACACCGGCAATATGAATATGAGGCAGATGAAAGCTAGGAATATCACTTTGAGAATGTTTACTAGTAAATCTTTTCTAGCTGCGGCCATTACTCGATCAACCCCCTACCACCCGTCAAGATCATTAACATTAGCCAAGAGAGTATCAACACAATGAAATTGAACACCAGCGACGTTGCTGAAGCATATCCGATGATCCATTGCTCAATTCCCGTAGTCCTAATGTACTGTGTGATAAATTCCGTTGATAGTCCAGGTCCTCCTCCAGTCAGGACATACACTTCATCAAATATCTTCAAAGCATCTATTAATCTAAGCAGAGAGACAAAGGTTAGTGGGAAGACTAACTGTGGGAATTCAGCATATCTGAATATCTGCCATCTTGTAGCACCCTCGGTTCTAGCTGAGATTATATAGGATTCATCAATTGCCGATACGGCGGCTAAGGAGACAAGAAACGTTAATCCAGTCCAGTGCCATACATCCATTAGTATTATCGTGCCCCAGGCGTGGGTAGCATTTCTAAACGGGTCAAACATTCCGCTTAGAAAGAAGTCCATGACCATTCCTAGAGGACCATTTTTTCTCGCCATCAGCAACCACATCATCCCTATGGTTACTGGTGGGAAAAGCGTCGGCAATGCTATCAATGCCGTGATTATAGAGTTTATCATTCCGGGCTTGCGCAGGAGGTATGCCAGTCCAAGACCAAGCGGTATCTCAATCGCTAATGCTATGGCAGCAAACGCTAAGCTTCGGAAGACCGCATCTGTAAATCTATAATCATGAAACATCGCTCTGAAGTGCCCTAGTCCAACGAATGTTGTTCGAAGTTCAAACGGTGTCTGCACACAGTAATTGAGCAGCGCAATCATAGGTGTAATCCCGGCAAATCCCGTAACCAATATCGCAGGCAATAGTAGTCCTATCAACAATTTTCGAGATGCCACGCTTTTATTCACCCTACTCCTGTGTCTTAGGAAGCTTATATTTAAACTTTAAATGTTCTCACATGCTCATTTGTTCAAACATCATATTGTTGAGACCGTAATTTTTGTAATCTTAAAATCCATTAAAATACATCATTCCTCAAACAACTCGGGGAAAACTATGATCTTATCGTTCAAATTATGTGTCAGAATATAATTCCATGAAAGTACCCTATCCTTAGATATCTCAATCACCTCAGCAGCCAATTCCTCAAGCTCTTCAATAGACTTGGATGATTTCTCCTCGATATCCTGCAATACAGCTCTTTCAAAGTTAACTATAAAAATCTCTAATTCCATTTCCCTCTCGGTCATAAGTCCAAGCCTCCATTTCATCTTCACCAACGCCTCCCAAGAATCTAAAACTATCCTCGAGAGCTTTGATCTACCGAAGTTCTTAGTTTCGTAATTGAACCACAGACTCCAATGAGGCAGGTTCATCGCATTATAGTGGCTCACAAAGTCTTTGAAAATCAATCTATAACCATACTTTTCTGGATTGTCAAAAGCAAGAGAGCCTGGATCAAGCAACAGCATTGGGCCGAAATCAACAGAGACGTTCCTAGAGCCTATCCCACTTTTATTTAATGAAAGCAATTTTTTCCATAGGAGGAACATACGCCTTAACGAGTCTTTATTTTCGAGTCCCAATGTCAACATGAAGAATACTCCTATAGGAAGATTAAGTTCAATCGCTTTATGAACTGTTTTTAACAACTCGCCCGTAGTATACATTCTTCCATGAGCGCATCTGACATCATCAGAAGCGGATTCAGGTGAGATTGAAAGACCTATGTTTTCAGCTATTTTGTAAGATTTTATTCTTTCCAAATAATCTCTGGAAGCTGGAAAGAAGAGTTCTATCCCGACGTTCCTTATGTTTGACCATCTTACTCCCTTAAAGATGTTAGATAACTTATCAAGATAAGCTTTTCCGCAAAATCTAGGATCCTGAAAGAGAAATATTGATTTTATGCCCATTTCGTCTAAGATCATGAAGTCCTCTAATAGTCTTTCAGGACTTCTATATGCGATCCTATTTCTCTTCATTAACTTCGAGTACGCGTATCTGGATCCACCGCAGGTTGCGCAGTTTAACATACATCCCCTATAGAATGGTAGGTTCCACAATTTTGCACCCGTCAATGGAGATGTAATAGTTCTTGTATGGGGTTCTACCAAATCTAGCCGTGTAAAATTTAAGTGGTCTAAACTATTAACTACACGGCAAGTTTTCGTTGATATGATTTTTCCGTCATGAGTTTTGAACGTTAAATTAGGTGTTTTTGAGAAGGCTTCAAATTTCCCGATTTTCTTCGTATTAATGGCTAGCTCATAAAGGGGGCGCTCCCCCTCTCCTCTTATCACGCAATCTATAAAGTCAAATTCTCTGACTATTTCATTGGCAAAATATGTTGCGGTAAGTCCCCCTAAGACTACTATAGAGCTTGGATGAAGCGACTTACATAATCTTGCAACTTCAATCGCGCCTTGAGAATGAACAATCCAATGCAATCCTATTCCATATATCCTAGACTTTATCTTCCTCAAGAAACTCTCCAAGTCTATACTTCTCTCGACAAGCATCTTTTCGGCCAAGTTTATTACCTTAACCTTCAGCCCCTTTTCCTCTAAGTATGACGCCATGCTTACCATCCCTATAGGAAACATTATGAAAAGGGGTGTATAGATAGGCACAGTTCTATGCAATGGGCCCGGAAGGAACGGCTTTTTCCTGAAATAGGTTACGCTCGGCGGATGTATCAATACTACGTCAAGCTCCTTCACCTCCACCGCACCGTCCTAATGATAGCTGATTAGAATATGGATCTTCAGATTAAAGATTGGCTAGCAAAAAAATAAAAAGGTGAATCAATCATTTTTGAAAAATTATTGCCTTCTCCTTACAGCGGCCCTACCTTCTTACCCATCCAGCCCTTCTCTTTGAGGTAGTCATCTATCGCCTTTGCTACGTATTTGGCTATCTCAGCTCCAGGCATTCCGGCGCCCAGTCCTTCCATTCCTTTATCTCTTGCTAATGGCAGTATCTCCGGGTAAATTACACCTATGTCATTGTCGGTTCCGAAGTGGCTCATTCGAGCGAGCTCTGCAACTGTGATCATTTTACCCCATTCGTCATCCATCGCCTTAAACCTCGGGTCTTGGATAGTCGACCATCTCACGGGCAATCCTACCTCAAGGTTCTTCTTCAATTCAACAGCTTTCGATACCATGAATGAAGCAAAGAGAAATGCTGCCTCTTGTCTTGGAGAATATGCTGAAATTACCCACCCTGATGGGTCGATATATCCTCTAGGCTTCCTCGGGTGGTAGTATGGAGCGTAGACTGGATAAGGAGCGAATTCGAACTTACCCCTCACAGCTGAGTCCTCCGCTGCTAGGCCTGTTGCCCAATGGTAGTAGAAAGGCCACATTGTCGCGTAAATTCCATCGTATTTGAATGCGTCATGTGCCTCAACGATTCCTATCTCATAGGCCTTACGCGACGTGAACTTTAGCGAATCCTCTAACCACCATTTGTACATTGCCTGACCTCCCTCGCTATCAAGCCTGCCGCCGTTCTTCGTTGAGGCGCCTCCAATCGTATCATCCTTTACATTAATCGCCCAAGGCGTTGATACACCATCTATATGCGTGACCTCAAGTGGCATCTTCCCGTCTGGCGCAGGATCGGCTAGCTGGAAGCAGTCATCTAATCCGTCTGCGATGTACCAACCTAGCCAGTCTCCAGGCTTAACGCCCGTAATGTAACCGTAGATTCCTTTGTCCGGGTCTGTGAAGAACTCAGCCACATCCCTCGCCTTATCAGTGGTCCAATCATCTTCAACCTTGCCTGTTTTCCTAGCGGTCTTATAGTATTCCAACGGCGTCTTTAGTTCATATCCATATCTCTTCTTGAATTCTTTCTTATTTTCTGGATCTTCAAACCAGTCCTTTATATATACGGTTCCTGCAAAGGCGTTATATGCGTGTAGGGCGTAGAGATTTCCCTTGGAGTCGCTATAGCTTGCTGCAAGGAAAAAGTCATCTGGATCGAAGTGTGGTGGCCTTAGCTCAGGCTTCTTCTTTAGAAGATCGGTGATGTTAACAGCGCTCTTATTGTATATGTAGAATCCATTCATGTCCTGGTCAGTTCCTACAAGATCATAGATTCCAGCTTTGAGCTTGGCGTCTTCAATGCTCTTCAAGATCGTCTCCCAGTTCGACATAGACTCCCAGGTCAACTTTATCCCAGTGATCTTCTCAAACCACGGCCCTAAGTTATTCTCCTCCCATACAGCTCCTGGCACAGCCTCATACATAATGTGTAGTGTTTGGCCCCTATATGGTTTCGATGCCCTTACATAATGTATCACTTCCTCTTCAAGCTCCTTCGGCGAAAGCACCGTTACTCCACCGATCCAATCTATCAGGTCATACGCTGCCTTAAGGTATGGTTCGTCTTCAGGGCCTAGACCTGGTGGATATGCAGGAGCTGTTGGAGTCGTTACCGTCGTCGCTGGCGTTGTCACAACCGTGGTCGGTGGGGCGGTCGGACTTGCGGTGACCGTCTCCGTAACTGTTTTTGTTACGGTGCTGGCTACGGTCGTAACAATCCTTTCGGCGGGCTTCGTCAGATATCCAATAACTCCACCAACAATCAGTCCCGCAACGGTTCCACTGATCACTTTCAATGCAGTTCTTCTATCAGTTTTTTCTCCACTCGCACTCATAACAGTAATTAATATTAACAAATACTATATTAAGTTTTTCGCCAAAGAATCAGAAAGATCAAGGGAGTTCCCGGAGAGATGTTCTAAATCAGACCTGATCGTTCAAGTATCTCCTTAGCCTCTTCAGAACATGGCTTAAATTTGTGGAGAATCGTATATCTTTCCGGTCTAGACTTCCATGATTCCGTAATGGCCTCTACCATCAAGTCCACTGGAATATTTAGCTGCTCAAGCTTACTAGGAATTTTCCATTTTTCCAAGTACTTCTTCATGGATTCAACACTATAATCATCCTCTTTCCACCAATTCGGGTTCTTCAATTCGTGAAAAGCTCCCATGGCCAAAGTTCCTATTGCAACAGCTACTCCATGGGGTATTTTTCTTTTAAAGCCAATTTCTAGATGACGCGCCACCATATGTTCGCTACCTCCAGCCGGTCTCGTAGAACCCACGATACCCATAGCAGCGCCCGACAATATTAGCGCCTTACAAAGGGATTTAACACTATTTAATGAGTCAAATTCTTTCCTATCCTTAGCGGTTTCTATTATCGTATTTAACGCTGCCAATGCAAGCTCTTCGGCATTTTTACAATATCGCTCTCCTAAATCATCTCTCGCTAATTGCCAATCTTTTATTGAAACCAGTTTCGATAATATATCACCATAGCCTGATGAAATAAGTTTCTTTGGAGCCGACGATATAATCGACATGTCAAAAATTACAAGAGTCGGAGGCTTCGCCGGCGCCGTCCCAGTATAGACGAGCTCTCCAGTTTGAGACACGTGATAGAGGGCGGCTCTCGGAGAGGCTATTCCGTCATTTGATGGAGCTGTCGGTATAGCAACAAAATTCAAATTACCCTCGTATGCCACATATCTAGTTACGTCAATTACAGATCCTCCACCAACAGCTATTACCGTTCCTAGGTTCAATTCTTTAACTTTTTTAAGCTTTGATTGAGCATCATCATACGTGGGGGAGCTCACGACAAATCCCTTCGCCCCCAAAATCTTCAAAACATCCATACCAGCTATTTCATATGTTATAGGATCATAGAATACCCCATAAGGCGGCCTTATTTCATATTCATCAAGTACTTCGAGACATTCTTCCATTCTGCCAAATAGTGCAGCTTTTAAGGGGTATTCATGCTTAAATCCACAACCACATTCTTCTGGAGGTTTAATGAGCCTCGCTAGAAGAAACCTCTCTATCGTCATATCTCAATAGGTCAATACTCCAAGCTAAATATAAATTATAAAGAGAAGTTTAGGTAATTTTAACCTGAAATGATCTTCAGAGCCTCTTCCACATCCTTATTTTCGTGAATTATACCTGTTATTGCTTTCACGATTTTTTCCGGCCTCTCATTTTGCCATATATTTCTACCGATGGTTCCTCCAGTAGCTCCAGCATCAATAGCTCCCTTGATCATCTGCAAAACTTCCTCAACGGTATCCATTTTCGGGCCCCCCATGATAGTTATCGGAACTAACGAAGATTCTACAACCTCTTTGTACGCCCGTGAAGGACCGATATATGCCGTTTTAACTATATCTCCTCCCAACTCTCCTCCAATTCTAGCGGCTTGTTTGATTTTTTCTAGATCGTATATTACCTTACCGCCCTCAGAGGGAACTATCTCAACCATATATGGCATATTCCATTCCTCACATGCTCTCGCTACAGCCCATACCTTATCCATCATATCCCAGTCGAGAGGAACTTCGCCAAAATACGTTGTTTTCACAGCATCAGCTCCAAGCTTAACCGCCAGTTCAACATAGGTTGGATCGTAGGGAATAGAAAATATTAGGGAGATCCTCTTACGTATTTTATTCATAAGATATCTGGCGGCTCCTGGAGTTACGAGTAACGCATCAGCACCCCCTTTAATTACCTTCTCTGCAACATCGCTGATAAACCTTAGTTGGACATTTCCAACCATGCCATGGTCCATAGCCACTATAAGCGCCCTCCCATCATCTCGGAAGATGCTTTTTAGCCTGTACATCTTACCTAAAGACGATTGAACGTTTTCAAAGGTGATATACCTACCACTCATAGTAGTACCTTTTTGTTGCTGTTATTTTTGTTTTTCTGTCTTATAGGCTGTGCATCTGTTCTCTGAGGCTTGGGTATAGGGTTAAGTATATCTTGTATAGTTTATCGTATGTCTTTGAGTTCTCTTCATTTGGCT
>JAGGUU010000154.1 GCA_021158305.1 Candidatus Bathyarchaeota archaeon | reverse complement strand
TCAGGATTTATTCTGAAACATTCCAATCTGAACTTATGGATTCTCCCATTCATATTTCTAGCCCTATCCTATAAACTAGACGTCCTCCCGATCACTGCTCTTTACTTAGCAATCCTCTCGCCAATACTATGCCTTAAATCCACGGGAATACATGAATATGCTCTGCTTCTGCTATCCTTAACTCTCGTGTTGCTAATATATAGATTCACGCTAAAACCTCGGATTGAAGAATTTCTACAGATAATGAGTAAGGGAACACTTGATCAGATAAGGAGTAAATTAAAGAATCTTATAGGCGTATGGGGGATTATCATATTAAGCATTCTGGCTGAAACTGTCTGTTTAACTTTCACTACAGGTTTTAACGGAGCTATTCTCTTCATTTTTTACCAGTCAACTGTCCTATATACGATTCAAACAAGCCTCGTAAGGGATTGGAGGGTTGCTATTCCGCTTATAATCACAGTCACTTATCCTATACTCTTCGCCGCCGAACATGGAATAGCCCTATACGTGGGGCTTTTATCCTCAATAGTCATGCTGATCGCAGCAACTCACATAATCATAAAAGCGGATTACTACTTGATCAAGTCTTTAACGAGATAAGAGAGAAGAATTTAGAAGCAGAAAGAGAGTATGAAAAATAAAAGATTAGCGTGAAAAAGGTGATGGAGACTTGAAGGTGAAGATTTCTCATAATCTTGATGATATAGAGACCTTGATAGAGGAGCTTAAGAGACTAGCGGATGAGGTAGGAGCTATTACTATTTTCATAGGGGTAGTGAGGGGGAAAAGGAATGATGAGAAAGTTTTAAGGCTTGAATATGAAGCCTACGAGGAACTTGCTTCTAAAGTAGCGGAAAAAATAATCGAAGACGCGAAGACAAAATATGGAATCATCGATGCCTGCATTCAACATAGGATTGGAACAGTGAAAGTTGGGGGAGACGTAATGTATGTCCTCGTCGCTTCGAAGCATAGAGCTGAAGCGTTTCAAGCCTTATCTGAGATTGTTGAACGAATTAAACAGGAGCTCCCCATATGGAAAAAAGAAGTAACTGAAAAAGGAGCATATTGGGTTGAGAATATATAATCTTGCCATTATTAGCGCAACATCTGATCAAAGAGAAACAGATTCGTTAAGGATATTTAGATAAGGAAAAACTATGTTTCATTATGTCGATCGCCACAGATCGGACAATTACTGTCTCTCTCAATTCTTAGAGTCTCGAACGTCATGTCCTCTCCATTTATAAATAATAGTTTACCCACAAGCGGTTTGCCTAATCCGGTAATAAGTTTAATAGCTTCCATCACTTGCAATGCCGCTAATAGGGATGAAGTAGCTCCCAATATTGGAACTCTTTCCGTCTCGCACGGAACTCTTGGGAATATGCATCGTAAGCATGGCCCCTTTTTAGGTATTATCGTCGTTATTTGTCCAGATAGTGCAGAGACCCCTGCATGAATGAAAGGAATCTCATGGATTACGCAATAGTCATTTATTATGAATCTTGTTTTCCAATTGTCCATCCCATCTATAACTATGTCAGCGTCTCCAATTATATCGGATACATTGTTCTTCGTGATTTCTGCGACTTTAGCTTCTACTGTGACGTGTGGATTTAATGCTTCAAGCTTCTCCTTAACAATTTCAGCCTTAAATCGGCCGAGATCACTCTTCCAGCAGAGAATTTGACGATTCAAGTTACTTAGCTCATATCTTCCCTTATCCACAACTATCACTCTTCCAACACCAGCGGCTACTAAATAGAGCGATGCTGGGCAACCTAATCCACCCAGACCAGCTACGACAACCTTGGAAGCCCTTAACTTTTTCTGTCCCTCTAATCCCCAACCGGATATCATTATCTGCCGATTATAACGTTCCAGCTCCAGCTTCGATAAGTCCATCTAAAACCACCCAAACAGACCGCAGATATAAATTCTAAATCATAAATTTAATGTATTTAAGCAATTTTTAGAAAGAGATTGATGCTTAAAATTTTGAGTTGACGATTCTGTGACGCAAGCCATTCTTCATTATGCCGTTCATCATTCGAGAGAAAACTTCTAAGAGCCGTCTATTCTGCTTTGCATCCTTTATTGGGAAGAGTACCTTCTTGATGAAGTTTATCTGTATCTTAATGAGGATCTCTACGCTGGCTATTGAGAGGAACCACAACTTAGTTGTGAATTAACTCTTAACTAAATGTTATGGCTGACCTTTTGAGTATCTCCTTTAACGATACCGTAATTTTAGCTCGTAAAAAGCTGAAAAAATATTCATATTTCAACTCGTTATCTTGATGGATCCTCGCATACAAGAGGTAACCACAAAATATGAGCATGCAAAAATGAGATTCAATTATATAGCCAAGCAACAGCGAAAAGAAACCAAAAGGCACAATTCAAGAAATTTATGTAGTACCGGGGAATAGATACTTATTATCATTTTATCATTTATATTTATTGGAAAAAAGCAGACTTCAAGCAATTTCTAATATAGTTTCGGTATAAATTGTCGAATGAGATGGTTGAATATTTGCTTGGCGGTTCAGTTATAGAGATAAAGACTAATATTCATGCTGTAAGCATTATTTCTTAGGAGCTTGTAGCTGGGGAAAAATATGTACGAATTTGACACGATAATTATGGAAGATGAGACAGGCGGGTATGTAGCCTTTGTGCCGGCGTTGCCTGGTTGTCACACTCAAGGGGACACATTGCAGGAACTTCTAGACAATGTGAAAGAGGCTATAGAGCTCTATTTGGAGACGTTAACTGAAGAGGAAAAGAAGGAGATTCTGCGACAGAGAGTTGTTGGAATACAGAAAGTGAAGGCGCTTGCCTAAAATCAGGCCCTTATCTTCTCAAAGACTAATAAAAATTCTTGAAAAGATAGGTTTCAAGATTATTAGGCAAAAAGGCTCACATGTTATCATGATTAATGATAGAGGCACACGAATAGTGATACCTGTTCATCCAGGAAAAGACGTCAAACCTGGATTGATCAGAGCAATAATAAAAGAGGCGGGACTAAGTAGAGAAGAATTTTTCAGGATTCTCAAAGAAAAATAAAAAAGAGATTAATTCTTCTGGTGAATCCCTTATTCATATTCTCAAATCCTTTAGTGCCGGATTATGTCAAGCAATCTCTACGCAGGATATTGACGTAATTCGCCACGTCTCTTTTGATGGGAACAGATAATTGTATAGTACTGGGGTAGGTTCATATGGTCGCTTCATATCAATCCTATATTCAGCTAATGGATAAAATTTCAACCTCCTCTCTGAC
>JAGGUU010000091.1 GCA_021158305.1 Candidatus Bathyarchaeota archaeon | reverse complement strand
CTCCCTTAAACTTTTTTACAAGTATATCCTCCTTGAATTCTCCCATAGCTATACTCTCTTTCCAAAGCTCGTCCGCAACCCAAGCATGAACGTGGATTTCTCCATCAAGCGGCTCACCAGTAAAGGCGTCAACGATCTCAAAGTCAAATGTAACTTGATATTTTTCATGATGATCTTGGCCTATGTTCTGGGCGGTAGCGGTATTTGCGAGTAGCGACGCAATTATCACGCTTATTATGAAGATTTTAAGAGAAGTTTTCCTCGCCTGCATTCGCATCGGCCTCCTAGCGTCTTCGGAAAGCGATCGCCAACGTGATCGCTATGGTTAATGTCGCTATACATATGATTAGGAGATACATTTCGAGAGTCGGTATTGCGCCTGTCTGCAAGGTAATTGTCTCTGTCAGTGTAGTTGTGATGGTAGTAGTTGTAGTCTTCGTAATGTTTTCAGAGCATTGCTCTCTTAGTTTCACTATTAGCGCTTCTTTTTCATGTATATCTTGCTCAAGCCTCCGGATCTCGCCTTCTAGACTGGAGATCCTAGCCCTTGATTTCTTCATTTCCTCTCTCAATTTCTTGACCTCAGCTTTGAGGGTCTGGTTCTCATATTGATGGAGGATGAAGTAGGTTTTGGATCCTCCATCGACGTGGATCCTATAGCTTCCAATGACGTTGCCATCTTCATCGCTGATCGTGACATAGTACCATCCCTCGAGAGTTTTAACGGATCCCCTTCCATCTGAGAGCCGTATTTCTCCCTGATAGATCCGCGACTTGAAGAAGTCGAGTAGAGCATAATAGGCTGGCTTCGGGGTTCCGTCAGCCCTGAGCAACCCTGCTGGGGTGAAAGGCCAAGGTGACGGTCCAGAATCAACCCAATGAGTATAGTATATTATCCCTATTACCTGCGGATTTCCAAGAAAAACCGTGAGACATCTCTTCATAAGCTCTGCTTGATTTTCTTCGCTGAATTCGTCTCTCCACGGTCTATAGGAATTATCCGCGCTTTGACCCGAGACTACTCTAAATTCTAATATCCCTATCGGTAATCCCAGCTTACCATAGCTTTGTAGGGTGTCGTAGAGGCTTATGATGTCCCACATGCCGCTCCAGATATTTCCCATATGGACCTGGATGTTTATGCCGTCCAGCTCCACACCGTTGTCAAGGAAGTACTTAATCGCTTCAGGAGAAGTGTATCTCGCGTACTTCCTCCAGTCAAGCCTTTCTCTAGTATTGTTTAAAACAGGATTAGCTGGAGCGCTTATGGTGCTGATGAATATCTTAGCATCTGGCGAGACCTGTTTTAGGGCTTTAGAGACATTCTTCATCCACTCAATTTTATATTCCATCGTACATGGAGTGGCGAGCAACCTTCCCCTCCATTCCTTCCAACAATAACTATTCGTATACTCCAATTCATCTTCCAGAATATATTCAACAACTTCGACATCCTTCATCTTCTTTAAAGCGGGGGCCACACTCGTTAACCAGTTAGTCGAAAATTCTAATACAGCGGTTTTATTGACCGGCTTTAAGAAGTCGAGCATAAATGAGGGATAATATTCTTCTTCGCCTTCAAGATAAGCCTCAACGTAATAACCGGGCCCTGTCGCGTGGCCGCTAAACAGCACTCTTTTCGTCATTCCTCTAGTTCTCTCCTTTATCCAGTCAAGCGCTCCCTCGACAACGTCTTCAGGAACTAAACCGTTGCGTTTAGCGTCCCAGAAGGAGATATAGAGCTGATGGTATTTGAAGAGCCTTATAATCTGGAGCCAGTACTGCATTCCTTCCTCATTGGGCGGATTGGCAAAGAAGAAAAAGTCCACGTAATCTAGGGTTACGTTTACATGGTAGCCATCAGGGACTACGACCTCGAGCTCGCCGATCCTATAATTTTCTATGTCCTGAAGAGATTTGTCGATTATTGCTTGCTCTTCAGCGAGTAGAATGTATTTCAATGCCTCCCATGATAGCTTGGCAGCATCACCGGGAGCCAATCGATTTGCGATTTCTAAGAGGTCTTTTGCCTTTTCCATGAACAGCGTTACATTTTCACTAAGCTTGTAACCCTCCTTGTTAAATGCATATATCCTCTCCATTGCTTTCCTATGCATGGTCCATCCAGTCTCGAGGACTAGGTTGATTCTAACCGCCTCGCCTCTCCTTAGGAGGTAGTATTCTCCGCGATTATCCGCTTCGAGCCATGCCCAGCCGTAGCCTGGGACGTGGGTTGTCCACACTATTTTAGATTTCACACCAGCTGGTACAGAGATCATAAAATGATGCCCTTTAGCTGTGAAATCCCTGAAGAAGAGGATTATGGAGTTATCGCTGGAAGCGCCATGGAATCGCGCGAGATTATAATTCCAGAGGTCATCCCATTCTTCAAACTCTATCTTCTCTCCGGTAGGTGAGTATAGATCCGCTATGATGAAGCCTATGGGATATGTGATTACCGTGTAGCGTATATTCGTCTCGCCGTCAAAGATAAAGGTCGCGTATCGCGGCTCATAGGCGGGTAGCCAGCCATATCTCGGATGCTCAATTCCCTCCTTCGGCCAGAACCATACATAGTAGGCTCCGTGAAGCGGTAATTCTATCGAAACCCTTCCATTAACGGTCTCTACTTCCTCTAGATAGTCTCTAAAGACCTCACCTTCAAACATATTCTCTTTCCAGAGCTCGTCAGCCTTCCAGAAGCCAGCCCAAACGCTACCATCAACAGGCTTCCCGGTAAAACCATCGACAAACGTCAACTCTACGCGAACCATTTCTTCTCGTGATGAGACTGCTGAAAGGTTCGTTATTAGAGAGGCTATTAGGAGGAGTGAGATAAGAAGCTCAGTTTTCAACGAACAACACCTCCACTAACACTTGAAGGAAAACACTTACTGTATCCAATAATTTATTGAGAGTTACGCTGAAATCATGGAAGGGAGTTGGAATCATTCTAACCCCCATCATCGATACGCCCTCCATATTTTCGATACATTATTATTTTTACTATCTGGAAAATAACCTTTTTAGACTTAAGAGATGTAGCTTGGAGTGCCTCTTCCTTTATCAGGTCGTGATGAGCTAGTTGATGCGATTCTATAAAAGCTCATTTTAATTCCCTTGTAAGCTATGTATGGTGTTAGAATCGGTGATGCAAGTGCTGCGAGGAAGGCGGAGATGTAGGTTAGTATGTAGCCGCTGAGAATCGTTCTAATAGTGGAAGCTACTGAATCCGCGAAGCGAAGCAATCCTG
>JAGGUU010000194.1 GCA_021158305.1 Candidatus Bathyarchaeota archaeon | reverse complement strand
GGAGCTGCTCTTGGAGCAATAGCCATTCTCGGCCACCTTGAGGCAGTAGCGATTGTTGCTTTTGCTCCTCAAATAATGAATGGTTTTTACGGTCTCTCAACCATGGGTCGCCTCTATGAAAGAAGAGAAGCTGCCCGTCCAGTAGTGCTTCTTGACGATGAAAGATTAATGGCAACGCCAGACCCTGAGGCTCCTTTAACTCTTGCACGCATAATTCTTGCACGTGGACCTCTATATGAATATGAGGCGGCACGAGTAATCATTATATTGTCAATAATCTCTGGGATCTTAGCGATCTTTACAGCTTACTTAACAAAGGTGACCATATGATTAGGAGAATTCTAGACTTCGTCCTCGTCCTACTCTTCGTGTGGACCTGTATGATTATGGGATTATGGCTAATAAATGAAGTAATAGTTCCCCTTGAGATTCCTTGGATAAAAAACCGCGCTGTAATCGCCATTATTAAGTTGATGATAAGCGGCAGTTTAGTTCTTCTATGGCTCTGGTTATGGAGGGAAGTCATTAAAAGAATGTTCTGGCATACGTTGAAAACGCATAAAAATATTGAGAGAAGGCTGAAGAGTGATAAGAATTGAGAATTATAATTGATATTTTGACGCCTAAGCAGTGTATGCTCTTCTCTAAGCTCTCTGAAAAACTGAAGCAAGCGGGTCATGAAGTCTTTCTCGTAAGCAGAAAGTATAGAGAAGCTGTAAACTTAATTAGGCTGAAGGGCTTGAAGGCAAAGATAATTGGTAAACATGGAGGTAAGGAACTCGCTAATAAGCTGAAGGCGAGCGCTCAGAGAATTCTTGAATTGGCGTCATATTTTGAAGAAGTAGATCCAGATATAGCGGTTTCATTCTCATCTCCAGAGATGGCGCGGGTAGCCTTCGGCTTAGGCATACCGCACATATGCGTAAACGACTCACCTCATGCTGAAGCCGTCGCTAGATTAACTATTCCCCTAGCAACAAAGCTGCTATCTCCCAAGGCTATTCCTAAGCGTGTCTGGACAAGGTTTGGAATCGCCTCAGACAGAATTAGGCAATATAACGCTTTAGACCCGTGGGCATGGCTTAAAGATTTCAAACCCGATGAGAAGGTGATTTCGAAACTAGGCTTAAACCTTTCTAGACATATTTTAACATTTAGGCTTGAGGAAGAATTCGCCGCTTACTTGCTGGGCAAAACCCGAGAAAAAACAGGGATGATCTCTGTTATTAAGAAGATTCTGGGCGAAAGAGACGATGTTCAAATAATAGTTGTTCCGAGATACGAAAGCCAGAGAAAGCATCTTCAGGAAATCTTCGATGGGGAAATATGTATTCCAGAATCATCCATTGATGGCCCCAGTCTACTTCATTACACAACGATCTTTGTCGGAGGCGGAGGAACAATGACGGCCGAGGCAGCCCTGCTTGGAGTACCTACGTTCTCCTGCTATCCCGCGGAGCCATTCATAATTCTTAAGTATCTAATGAGGAAGAGGCTTGTAAAGCTTGAAAGAAATCCGAAGAGACTTGCAGAGAAGGTACTTGCAACGCTGGATAGAATAGAGTATGAAAGAAGAAAACAGAATGAGAGAGCTAAGAGGCTCGTTAAGACTTTTGAAGATCCGGTGGAAGTGATAGCTGACGAGATCAAAAAGACAGTTACATCTTGATTTATCTTCGCATTTCTGAAAGGATCTCCATCGGTGTCTCTTCGAAACTTTTATTGTCGCAAAAACGCTTATGATTAGAAGACAACAGATTTGGAAAACGATGGAAGATTATGGGAGAATAAGAATTGAATGAGAAACTTCCGGGCTATAAAGGAGAAGCCCTAAGGATCTTAGAGAGTCTCGGAGCTGAAACAGGCGACTTCATATACATAGAGAAGGAGGGAAAAGTGTATGAGGGCACATTGATGCCTCGAAGCGAACTCGGAGATGATAAGCACATAGTGATAAAAATAAAGTCAGGATATAATATAGGGGTGAGAATAACTTCTGATATGAAGATAGAGAAGAAAGGATCTGGAGCGAAGCCTTCATTCACACCTCCTCCGCCTCCGAAGCAGAGACCAGATCTTCCAAGAGTAACCATAATAAGTACGGGGGGAACGATAGCGAGTCGCGTAGATTATAGAACAGGAGCCGTTAGACCGGCAATCTCAGCCAGCGATTTATACAGCATTGTTCCTGAACTCTCAGACATAGCTTTGATCGATACGGAGATTTTATTCAGCGCATTCAGCGAAGACTTAACACCAAAGCATTGGACAAAAATAGCGGAGAGAGTAGCTGAGCATATCAAGAGAGGAGCTCACGGCGTAGTTATAACTCATGGAACAGATACGATGGGATATACGGCTGCGGCATTAAGCTTTGCCTTGCAGAACTTGCCAGTGCCCGTGGTGCTTGTTGGAGCTCAGAGATCAGAAGATAGGCCGAGTTCAGATGCTGCTGAGAACCTTATAGGAGCCGTGCAGTGCGCGGCTAATGCTCCCTTTGCGGAAGTTGTTGTTGCTATGCATCAGACGATATCAGACGAGGCGATCGCGATACATAGGGGGACGAAAGTTAGAAAATTACATACAAGTAGACGTGACGCTTTTAAAACAGTAAATGCTGAACTCTTTGCAAGAATTCTTGACAAAAAGATAATCATACTCGCAGACGATTTTAACCCTAGAAGAAATGATAGAAATCTTATTCTGAAACCTCGATTTGAAGAGAAAGTCGCTCTCATCAAGTTCTATCCAGGTATGAACCCAAAAATTATAGATTGGCACGTTGAGGAGGGATATAGAGGAATAATACTTGAAGGCACAGGTTTGGGACATGTACGTCGGAAATGCTTCTCCTCGATTCGAAAGGCTATCGAAAACGGTGTAATAGTTGCAATGACCTCTCAATGCATTTGGGGGAGAGTAAATATGAATGTATACGCGAACGGTAGAGACCTGCTCTCGATAGGGGTTATTCCCCTCGGAGATATGCTAGCTGAGACCGCAATGGTCAAGCTCATGTGGGTTCTGGGACAGACAGAGAATCTGGAGGAAGCTAGAGATTTGTTGACAAAGAACATTGCGCATGAATTCTCTAGTAGAACTGTTGAACCCGTTAAGCCACCCGAAACCATAAGCGTCTAACGGAGGAACCGGCAGTGAAAATCGATTATGAAAAGTTAGGTTTGAAGGTTGGTTTAGAGTGTCATCAGCAACTAGACACAAAAGAGAAATTATTCTGCTCATGTAAACCTGAGCTATTCAAGGGGGAACCTAAAATAACGTTTCTTCGAAGACTCAGACCGACTCAGAGCGAGCTAGGCCAGATAGATCCAGCTGCATACTTTGAATTTAAGAAGGGAGTCAAAATCCTATATGAGGCAGATCCGCAAACCTCCTGTCTCGTAGAAATGGATGAAGAACCTCCTCACGATTTGAACCGTGAAGCCCTAGACATCACCTTAACAGCAGCCTTAATGATGAACGCCAAGCCCGTAGATGAAGTCCATGTGATGCGGAAGGTAGTCATCGACGGATCAAACACTACTGGTTTTCAGAGAACATGCGTTGTCGCACTCGGCGGGGAAATCCAAGTGGATGGGAAAAAGATACCGATAGAGCACATAAGTCTGGAGGAAGACGCTGCAAGGAAGACTGGAGAAGAAGGCTTCATCATTCGTTACCGAATCGATAGGCTCTGCATACCTCTAATTGAAGTCGCAACGGCTCCCGTGATCCATTCACCGAAAGAAGCTGAGAAAGTCGCGTTGACGATTGGACGGATTCTAAGAGCCACAGGGAAGGTTAAGAGAGGTCTCGGAACGATTCGTCAAGATTTAAACATCTCGATTCGGGAAGGCGCTCTCATTGAGGTAAAAGGCGTCCAAGAACTTGAGCTCATATCCAAGGTTATAGAATTAGAAGTACAACGCCAGCTAGCCCTTATCCAAATAAGCGAGGAACTTAAGGCACGCGGCGTCACGGAGAATCAGATAAGAGATAAAATAATAGATGTAACACCTATCTTTAAAGATACTAAGTGCAGGGTGCTTAGAAGAGCAATAAAGAAAAAGAAGCACGTAATGGCGATAAAGCTTCCAGGATTTTCAGGTCTGTTGGGAAGAGAACTTATTCCAGGATTGAGACTTGGAACGGAAATGGCTGATAGAGCACGTTTCTGGGGAAGAGTTGGAGGAATCCTTCACACAGATGAGCTGCCCAAATATGGAGTTTCAAAGGAGGAGATGGATAGATTAATGGAGATCCTTGAAGCTGAACCTCAAGACGCCGTGGTTATAGTTGCTGACGCTAAGGAAAACTGCATAGATGCTTTACGAGCTGTTGCCGAAAGAGCTAGGGAAGCAGTTAAGGGTGTCCCGGAGGAGACCAGAGCGGCTAATCCGGATGGAACAACGCGTTACATGAGACCTAGACCAGGAGCTGCGAGGATGTATCCAGAGACTGATATACCGCCTATACCTATAACTGACGAGCATATACGCAGATTGAGGAAAGCCCTTCCAGAGCTTCCGGAACACAGAATTAGGAGGCTCATAAAAGAGTACGGCATAAATAAGAAGCTTGCATTGCAGCTTCAGGATTCAGAGTATGGAGACCTTTTCGAAAAAATAGTTGAGGAGACGGCAGCTTCACCCACGCTTGTAGCCGCAACTTTAACTGAGACATTTAAGTCGCTTAAACGGGAAGGAATAAAGGTCGAAAAACTCAGAGATAACCAGATAATCAAGATCTTTAAGCTAATCAGTACAGGGAAGACATCAAAAGAAGCACTACCGGAGATCGTGAAGTGGCTTTCGGAACATGAATCAGCGAATCCCATGGATGCCGTGGAAGCCCTAGGGTTGAGTATGCTTCCTAAGGATGAAGTTCAAAGAATAATTAGGGAGATAATTAGTCGGAATAGAGAGTTGGTCGTTGAAAAGGGGGAGAGAGCATTCGGCTTCTTAATGGGCTTAATTATGAAGAAGTATAGAGGAAAAGTAAACGCCGAAGAGGTTAGCAAGATGCTAAGAGAGGAGATCTCTAAGATTTCAAGTTAGGATACGCATCGGATAGATTAATTAGTCTTCAATGTTTAAGCATCATTAACCTCCGTTGTACGTAAAGCTTCAAGAATAGCCTTTACATACTCCTTTAGTTGATGCGGTGAAATCTCAGGCGTTACATTAATATTTATAGTTAATCTTGCCTCCGGCGGGATCACTCTCATCTCTGATATACGAGTCGTCGGCTTAACGACCCTTACAGATCGCTCAGCTTCTCTCGGCATCTCCTTAGACACCGACATCTCCTCCAGCCCGAAGGCGTATACAAGCATATCTAAAAATGCATTCAGCCCGACCTTGTCAGCTCTTAGATCTCCATAAATTCTCGGGAGCTCAAGTATAGCTGAATCTCTGTTGAGGCCTTCACGCCTTATTCTCTCAATAAACTTTACTAATATCTCATCTTTGGAGAGAAATCTTCTGAGAATCTCTCTTGTCTTTTCACCTTTGGGATCAATTCTGTAAGCGTAAGCGAACTCGGCGGCTTCACGATTCAGGATATACTTGCCCTGTTCTTTCTCGCTTTCCTCAAGGAACCCCCAGCTCTTAAAGAAGTTGTTATTTCTGCTTATGTTATGAAGAGAGACGGAGGATTTCTTAGCAACGTCGTTTATTCCAACATACTCCTTATCTGCGCCAGCGTTTAGATAGGCGACTAGAATTTCACATATCTTCGGGAAGCTTAAACGCCTAGGAAAAAATTTATTCCCATCCATGCTCATCCATTCTTATCTTCGGAAAGCTCCAGTTAAAAGTTACGATTAATTATGGGAAACGCTAAACTTTGTTGATCATCTCAGGCGAAGAATGAATTAAATTTATTTAAGGGGTAAAAAACGCTAATTTAGTCCGACCTCACCGAGTATTCTTTTGAACTCTTCTTCCCTTAAAGAAGCTTTACGTCCACCCTCATAGATCTTCTTAATCTTAGACAGGACGGCTAAAACTTGTTCTTCGCTTGGAGTTTTCCCGGTCAACTCTTGAATCTTATGCCTTACGATTGCTCTTCCTGAATGTTTCCCGATCGTTAATCGGCGTTTATTTCCAACAAGTTCAGGTGGGTAGGGTTCATAGGTAAGCGGGTTCCTCAAAACTCCATGCGTGTGAATCCCCGATTCGTGTGCAAAGGCGTAGTCTCCAACAATCGCCTTGTTAGGCGGAATCTTGTAACCAGTCGCTTTGCTGATGAAATCGGCTAACTTCTTAAGCAGCGGCGTCTTCCCCTCATACTTTTTCACACCATAATGCATGTAGAGATTCATTATGACCTTTTCAGTTTCAGCATTTCCGGCACGCTCACCTATTCCGAGGAATGTTGTACTTGCATAGATCCTATCCCACACCCCAGAGGCAGCTCGTATAGCAGCCATCGTATTCTCAACAGCGTTTCCGAAGTCATCATGCGCATGAATCTCGATGCTTTCTATCTTGGTTTCAGCCTTTATTGCCTTCACCTTTGCGGGTATTCCGTTTGGCAGAGGAGCTGCGGGATCTGACAATCCTATTCCTACAGTGTCGCAAATCCTGTAGCATTCCGCTCCAGCATCGGCAACAGCGTTTATGAATTTCTTCTCGAATTCCCAATCCGCCCTTGTACTGTCTTCCCCATGAACGAAAACTTTTAAGCCGTGATCCTTTGCCGCATACTCGACAGCATCAACAACTCTTTCGAGAAGCTCCTCATCTGTCTTATCAGGCCATTTTGCCCTTAAGTGAATGTAAGAGACTGGATGCGATATTCCCACTTCTTCAAATCCACAATTTATCGCATCATCTATATCCTCTTTTACAGCTCTGCACCATCCAGCGATCCTTGCGTTTAAGTTTAGGTTGTGAATCATCTTTGCAGCTTTCTTATCAGATTCTTGATAGTGATGAAGTTCTATCCTCTCTACTCCAATCTTATCGAGGAGACGCGCTATCTCTGCGGCATCTTCGGGGGAGACCGCTAAGCCAGGCATCTGGACGCCATCCCTTAGGGTAGTATCGTCAATTATCGGCTCTGTCTTTAAGGAAAGACTATTGAAATATAGTTCTTTGAGATTCATTTTTCACCTCCTCCTTGTTGTTGTGGCCGTTAAGGAACAGGCGGGGGAGGATGAAAGATCGAGATTAAGGTCTCGGTATGAAGCACATTTGGATGCTGCTCAATCATCTCGTAGATTATTTTTCTGAGCTCCTTGAGGCTTTCAGCTTCAATCACTACGACAGCGTCATATCTACCAAGAACTGAGTTAGCTATCTTTACGCCTTTTATTCGTCTAGATCTCACTATATCTTCGGACGTTCCAGGCTTAACTTTGACTAGGACAAACGCTCTTAACACTTTACGGCGGAAATCCTTGGAATCCAATCTTTTCCCCACCAGCCCGTTTACTCAGCCGATAGCACAAGAGATGTCTCCGTATGAATTATGTTCGGATCTTTCTCGATAACTTTGTAGAGTATTTCGTTGATGCTTTCAAGGCTCGGCGCCTCTATTATGACTATAGCGTCGAATCTTCCATAGATCGAGTCTGCTTGGACTACCTCTTTGACTTTGCTCTTTATTCTCTTAACTACTTCTTCTGATGCGCCAGGCTTCGTCTCTATAAAGATATACGCTCTCATTCAACCACCACCTTTCTTATTTAACATTAATTTTTTAATTAATAGTCGAGATACTTCATTATCTCCCAAGGCGTAACATAGAGGCAGTATTGATTCCAGTCATTCATCTTATATTCGATAAATGCATCGAATATGTGGCTTCCAAGAGTGCGATAAACAACTTCATCGCTCTTCATCGCTTCCAGCGCATCCCTTAGAGTTGTGGGGAGCTCACCTATTCCAAGAGCTCTTCTCCTCTCAGATGTCATTTTATAAACATCTTCGTCGACAGGATCTCCGGGATCAATCTTTTTCTTGATGCCGTCAAGCCCAGCCATAAGTATACATGAGAATGCTAGATAGGAATTACATGATGGATCAGCTGATCGAAACTCAACACGCTTATATGAAGCATACTGGGGACCCTTAAAGTAGACTGGAACGCGTACAAGAGCTGACCTATTACGTCGAGACCACATAATATATATTGGGGCCTCAAATCCGGGGACAAGTCTTTTGTATGAGTTAACAGTTGGACAGCATACGGCCGTGAGAGCCTTAGCATGCTCAAGTAATCCTCCGATGAAGTATCTCGCTGTCTGGCTTATTTCGGCGTATTCGTCATTCTCATCGTACATTACATTCTCACCATTTCTCCATAAAGATACATGAACATGCATTCCACTTGCATTCTCAAGGTAAATCGGCTTAGGCATGAAAGTAGCTATCATACCATACTTTTTAGCTACATTCTTCGCCACAAACTTATAATATATTGTTCTATCAGCTGTCTCGACTAATTCTCCAAAGCGGAAGTCTATCTCTATCTGTCCAGCTGTCGCAACCTCATGGTGATGCATCTCAATCTCGAAGCCGAAACTATCTTCAAGTATCGATGCAACCTCATTACGATACTCAATCGTCGTATCTTCTGGAGGAGGCCTGAAATAGGCCTCTTTCGGTCTAAGAGTGAAATTTCCTGGGGCAATCTCCGGAGACTCCGGAACAACCCTCGGAGCTCCCCATGAGTCTCCCTCTCCTCCTTTCGGACTCACCCAGAGATCCCATACAAGCTTCGTCGGATCAACGGAGGAGAAAATGAAATATTCGAGTTCGGGACCAAAGAATCCAGTGTAGCCCATCTTCTCCGCCGCCTTCACGGCCCTCTTTGCGACGTATCCTCTTGAACAAACTTCAGATGGCTCATCGCTTCCGTAGGCTTCATAAATATCTCCTATAACTATTGCACTCTTCTGCTTCTCATCCGTAGTCCATGGGATGACCACTAGAGTTTTCGGATCGGGCTTAAGGACCATATCTGACTCTTCTATAGACTTGAAGCCTCTAACTGATGAGCCGTCGAAGCCTATACCAGATTTAAAGGCAGATCCATTAATGAATTCCCTTGCAGGCATGACAACATCCTGCATTAATCCGCGAATATCGACGAAGGTTGAATGCACCCATCTAACCTTGTGCTTCTTGAGAGATTCGATTGCTTTTTCTAAGGCTTCATCGTCCTCCATGCTACGCACCTTTTTCATTCAACAAAACACATTCATATTAAAAATTTGTATATAAATTTTTCCTTTTTGAGAATAAATATTTATATTTGTGAGAAAAAAATGAAAGAATGTGCAGAGGGAGGGATCGATCTGGAAAGCGAATCATCCGAAAAAATCGATGAGATCGATCTTCAAATAATAAGCCTTCTCCAGGAGGATTCTAGGCTAAGCTTTAACAAAATGGCTAAAGAGCTTGGAATATCCGTTGGAACAGTATGTAATCGTATAAAAATCTTGGAGGAAAAAGGGATCATAAAGGGGTATACAGCGATTGTGAATCCCATAAAGATCGGATATGGCTTGACAGCCATAATACTCATCCAAGCTGAGGGAAAACATCTAGTGGACGTTGAAAGAGAAGTTGCAAAGATGAAACATACGGTCTCAGTTTACGATATCACCGGAGACTTTGATATAGCTGTTATCGCCCGGTTCAAGGACATATTTGGCCTAAATACATTCGTTAAAAGGCTCCTTGCCATGCCATATGTAAGGAGAACAGTCACAAATGTTGTTCTTAATGTTGT
>JAGGUU010000106.1 GCA_021158305.1 Candidatus Bathyarchaeota archaeon | reverse complement strand
GGATGAGACTTAATGAAGTAAAGGCTAAATTCAACGATAACTTCTTCGATATTCTGCCGAGAAAATCGAAGACTATTGAAGTTTCAACAGAGAAGGATCTGAGCCTCTCCGAGTTTAAAAGCCTCCTTAAAATAGAAGCCTATCCATACAATTAGCGTCATTTCTAAAAAAGGAAGAATGCCCCATTAAATCTATCAGAGAAAGATGCAAGTTACATGGAAGGAGTCATCGGCTTATATGAAGCTAGAGTTGCAACAATTGCGCTGGTTATGATTCTTCTCTAGAATGTCCTTGGAAAAAACGGAAGCTAACAGACAGCAAAAAGAAACTTAATATATCTCTCAGCTGACACATAAAACTTGCCAGCAACCCTCATGAGATTCACGCCGCAAAATAATAGAAAAGAAGACGGAAAAACTAATTTACTCCGCAAAACAACAAAGATTAGGAAGGTTGAATGTTTTGACTGGGATTAGAATAGGAGTAATTGGTGCCGGAAGCATTGCTTGGTCTGCGACTTTGATACGCGACCTCTCCGTGACCAAGAACTTATGGGGTAGCACCGTTATACTTATGGATAAAAGTAGAGAGCGCTTAAACTTAATCTACAGATTTGCGAAGAGGTATGCCTCCGAGGTTAAGGCCAACCTAAGATTCGAGAAGACCCTGAATAGGAAGGAGGCGATAAGGGACGCGGATTTCGTGATAAACACTGCTATGGCTGGCGGACACCAATATTACGAAAAGATGAGGACAATCTCCGAGAAGCATGGATATTACAGGGGCATCAACAGCGTAGAGTGGAACATGGTTTCAGACTATCACACCATATGGGGCTACTACCAGCTAAAACTCATGATGGACGTGGCCAAAGACATCGAAGATTACAGTCCAGATGCATGGCTGCTCTTACTCGCTAATCCAGTCTTCGAAGGCACCACGTTGCTCTCTAGGGAAACTAAAGTTAAGGTGATAGGACTCTGCCATGGACACCTAGGATACCAAGAGATGGTGGAAGTTCTGGGGCTCGACCTAAAAAATGTGGAGGTTGAATCCATAGGGTTCAACCACGTGATATGGATGACCCGATTCCGCTATGAGGGCGAAGATGCCTACCCGCTCTTGGACGAGTGGATAGAGAAGAAAGCGGAGAAATACTGGAGAGTATGGCGAAGAAAGCAGAAAAACCCGTTTGACATACAGATGTCTCCGGCAGCCATCGATATGTATAGATGGTACGGGCTTTTTCCGATAGGAGACTGCGTGAGGGGAGGAACGTGGAAGTACCACTGGAACCTAAGAACCAAGAAGAGATGGTTTGGACCGACAGGAGGTCCAGACTCGGAAATAGGCTGGAAGATCTACTTAGAGATGCATAAAGAATGGCTTAGCCGTGCCGTCGAGGCCCTACACGACGAGAAGACCCCGCTAACAAAGATTCTACCTCCCAAGATGAGTCAAGAATCCGTCGTGCCAATAATAAACTCCATAGCGAACGACGAGAAAGGAACGTATCAAGTAAACATTCCTAATCAAGGAGTAATAAGCGGTATTCCAGATAATGTGGTAGTTGAGGTTCCAGCCGAAATAGACGGTAAAGGAATACATAGAATACCCGTCGAAAGCCTACCTAAAAGAATAATAAAGTACGTGATTTACCCGAGGATGATGAGGATGGAGTGGGCGCTTGAAGCTTTCATACAAGGTGGGAGAGACCACCTCTTCGACTGGCTGATCACTGATCCCAGAACCAAATCCACAAGGCAGGTGGAAAAAGTGATAGACGCAATATTATCGATCCCAGAAAATGGGGAGATGGCTAAACATTTCAGCTAATCCTCTCCACAAAGCTTCAAAAGCTATATTTTGCCTACTCCTAACATTTTTTCTGTTTCATCCAGCGATACTTAATGTCTGCTCTAAATACACAGTATATGTTTATGGCTTCTCCGAATCCCCAAGCACAGAGCTAATACTGCGACGTCTTTCCCAACTTGGCTACGGAACCATATTCTTAGATCTTAACGGATCTTCTCGCGACAAGTTTCTAGAAATTGTTGAAATGATTAGACTTTTAGGCGTGGAGGTTATTCCACCAGAGCAATGTATCCAATGCATGCTTCTACATTATAATTGGAGCGATATACTGGTGGCCTACGCATCTCCTCTCGCATGCTTCTTTCAAGATGGGAGACTTAAAGCTATAACTGTTGGAGTAACCGACCCTAAAATTTTAACTGAAGCATCCAATTTTAGAGGCGAATACGTTAAAGTCTTCTCCCTCAATGGTGAATATATCGTGAGCGGAGAGGATGCTAGAAGACTTGAAAACTTAATTCTCGAAGAAAAAACATTCACAAATATAACTTCAAGAATATTTTCATCCATAGTTCTGCTTGCACTCGCCGACTCGATAAATCCATGTACCTTCACAGTTTTCACAGCTCTGCTTCTCATATCTCTGCATTCGCTTGGGAGGATGAGGGCGGCTCTAACCGGCATATCATTCGTATTAGCAGTCTTCATATGTTATTATAGCTTGGGGCTGGGTTTGATCCAAGCCTTAACTGGAATTCCTTATGCTGACAAGGTTATAGCCATAGCTGGGCTGATCATAGGAGCCATCAGCATTGCTCGCGGTCTGAAACCGGAATTCAAGTCTCCAATCCCAAAAACCCTAAGAAAGCCTCTTGAAAAGTTCCTAGAGAAAGCATACTTCAGTCCAGTAGCCTCATTCATTCTTGGAGCACTTGCCAGCTTCGCGCTTCTTCCATGTAGCGGAGGACCTTACATAGTTGGTTTAGGGATCCTCTCAACCCTAAAAGAAAAATTTCAAGCATACCTTCTATTAGCCCTATATAACACCATATTCGTGGCGCCCCTTCTAATAATATTGCTTGCAGTTTTAGCCTCAAGGAGATACGTGAGGAAGGTAAAGATCCTTAGAGGAAGATGTCTTGGAACAATGGAATTCATAAGCGGACTGATCCTAATAATAATATGCCTACTCATGCTCTTCTCTTCAATCTTCTGAAAAATACGCATACAGTCTCTTTCAGTATCCTTTATATATCCCCTCCCATCCATCTGCTAGAACATAAGAAAGTGTAAGATAGTTAATGCTTAATGGAACGGAAGGAATATTTCGTTGCGTCATCATTTTTCATGCTATGGCATATATTCCTAGTTAGGATACACGTTATAGAAATCGTATAGCTTGTTGTGTATACGGGTTTAAGCCCGTTGGAGGGCGCTCGTCAAGTGGTTCTATCATGTCTGGGGAGGCTTATCTTTATTCGCGCCGTATCCACTCTCTATATCCCCCTCCATGCTTAGCTATGAACTTGAGGTATGGATCGACCCTAAAAATTTGGCGGGCCCGCTGGGATTTGAACCCAGGATCTCCGGCTTTCCCCTTAATGCTTAGAGGGCCGACGCGCTATCCAGGCTCCGCCTACACCCTATTCTCGGGTTGGGGTAGTCTACGCCACGGGCCCATTCTCCATTAATTCCCTCATTCTGGAATATATACTTTAACAGTGCGGTTTTTCATCGTTTCGGTCTTTTTCTTCAAGCGGCAAGAATTTTTCCCAGTCCACCTTAAGCATTAGCACGAGTATGATTATTAGGAGTATGAAGGAGGCTATCGTTCCTATGTAGCCTCCCTCTTCCCCTAAAAGGCTCTCAATCATCCCGATTGAGAGATAGCCACCATAGGCTAGGATTAGACACATCAAAACTTTTCCGGCAAGGCATGGTATGAAGGTCTTCAAGAAGCTGTAGCGCATCATGCCTAGTGGTATGAATAATAAGTCATCTGGTAGGGGAGTCAAGGCGAAGGCAAATATTGCAACCGCCCCGTATCGATTAAAGACCCTCATGATACAATCTATTTTTCTCTTTCTCTCCTCGCTAAGAACCGCTCTGCCATAGTAGCCCATAAGATATCCAAAGAACTCTCCAATAGCTGATCCAGCTCCTCCTGAAAGCGCTATGAAAAGCGGATCGAACATATGCGTGGATCCAACGTAGAAGATCACAAGCGTGTATGGTATAGGGAAGACCACCGAAACTGATCCAATAAAGCTTATGATGAAGATTCCTAAGTAACCATACTGCAACGCTAAACTTTCAAGCCATTGACTTATGCTCTGCGACGATTCTTCCCACCGGATCCCTAAGATCAACAGTTCTTCGGACTCCTCTCAGCGTAGACATTTATCTTTTGTATTAAAGCATCTAAAAAGAGTATCTAAAGGCTTCTCAGATGCTTCAAGAAGCCTTAAATCTGCTCTAAGCTTTATCTATAGCTGGGATCTGAGGCGATATGACTCTTTCCCGTCTAGATGATTACTTCCCCAAAGATAATGAATCTGTTAAAACTGAACTGGAAGAAACCAGCGGTAAACAATCACATGAAGCTAAAAAGTTTAGAGAAGAAAGTAATGATCTTGGAGCCCGGGCTCCAAAGAACCTTCCGCCTTCATACTTCATCTCAGCAACATACGATGGCGACGCGAATCTAGCATGCATAAAGCTATACGACCCTAGATCAAAGAGAATATACAAATGGTATGATAATACGGGGCATAAGCCATATTGTCTAACAAACTTGACCCCCGAAGAAGTAAGGAAGATTCCAAGAGTCGCTGACCATCCAGGCTTTGAGGATGTGGAAACCGTTGAGAAATACGATGCCCTTCACGACAGAATGATTAAAGTGACAAAGATCATAGCAAAAGATCCGCTTTCGATCGGTGGGCGACCTAGAGGATGCATAAGGGACATAATCCCAGAAGACTACCCGAGGATCTTCGGATCTGAGAAAGAGCCTAAAGTATGGGAGGCTGCGATCAAATACTACGAGTGCTACATCTACGATAGAGAGCTTCTTCCCGGCATGCTGTATATGGTGAAGGATGGCGATCTGATCCCTGTTGTCGATGAAGAGGCTGAGAAGAATATAAAAGAGATACTTGAAACGGTGTTCAAAGATGAACCTAAAGATCTCCTCTCATATCTAGAGTCATGGATCAGACTTCTTGAATATCCAGCTGCGGATATGAAAAGGGTGGCACTTGATATTGAGGTTTATTCACCAATTGCCACGAGAGTTCCAGACGCTGAGGAGGCTCCATACCCGATTATATGCGCCTCACTCGTCGACTCAGAAGGTAAAAAGAGAGTTCTTCTCCTCAGAAGAGAAGACAGGAGAGGAGAAAGCGAAGAGATAGATCTCCCTCCGAACGTTGATGTTGTATTCTTTAATGATGAAAAAGCCCTAGTATCGGAGATCTTTAAAGCCCTAGACGAGTATCCTTTTGTCATAACGTTTAACGGAGACGACTTTGACCTCAGATACCTCTATCACAGAGCACAGAAGATAGGATTCCGGAGAGAAGAGATCCCCATAGACCCAGGACGCAGAGTATACCTGCTAAGGAACGGTATCCACATAGATCTCTACAAGTTCTTCTATAATAGATCCATACAAGTCTATGCTTTCGCTCAGAAATATCGTAATGTAACTCTGGATGAAGTTGCATCGGCAATTCTCGGAAAGTCCAAGATTGAGATCTCAAAGCCAATATCTGAGCTCAGTTATTCTGAGCTTGCTAGGTACTGCCTAAACGATGCCGAGATAACCCTAGAATTAACTTCCTACAATGACGACTTGGTTATGAAGCTCCTTCTAGTCTTAACACGCATAAGTAAGATGCCGATGGAGGATGTAAGCCGCCAAGGAGTCTCACGTTGGATCCGAAGTTTCATGCAATATGAGCATCGGAGAAAGAATATGCTGATACCGAATCAAGAGGATATAATCGCGGTTAAAGGTAAAACCACGACTAAGGCAATAATTAAAGGAAAGAAGTATAAGGGAGCAATAGTAGTTCACCCGGTTCCCGGAGTACACTTCAACGTGGCGGTCATGGACTTTCAAAGCCTATACCCCTCAATAATAAAGGTTTATAACCTCGGCTACCAGTCCATCCGATGTCCACATGAGGAATGTAGAAGAAACATCGTTCCAGGAACAGACCATTGGATATGCACTAAGCAGAGAGCTCTTGAAAGCGCTTTAATAGGATCACTTAGGGACCTCAGAGTCTACTGGTACAAACCTAGATCAAAGGACAAATCTCTTCCAGAAGCCAAGAGAAACTGGTACGATGTCATACAAAGAGCGCTGAAGGTTATACTCAACGCTTCCTATGGAGTCTTCGGGGCTGAAACATTCGATCTATACTGTCCCCCAGTAGCCGAAGCCACAGCCGCCATAGGAAGGGAGGTTATAACCCAAACTATTAGAAAAGCAGAAGAGCTCGGAATCCAGGTTCTCTACGGAGACACAGACAGCATCTTCCTTAAGAATCCATCCCCAGAGCAGATAAAGATGCTTGCGGAATGGGCTGAGAAGACCCTTGGCATGGAGCTCGACGTTGACAAAGTATATCGCTACGCCGTTTTAAGCTCCAGAAAGAAGAACTATTTAGGAGTATTCGAAGACGGAAGCGTAGATGTTAAAGGATTAACAGGCAAGAAGAGGCATATCCCCAGATTTATCAAGAGATACTTCGACGAGTTAGAGAAGAGACTCGCCAAGGTTGAAAGCCCAGCAGAGTTCGAGGAGGCTAAGGAGGACATAAAGAAGATAGTTCAGGAATGCTACTACAAGCTTAAACGGCGCGAATGGGAAGACATAAACGACTTAGCCTTCGAAGTTGTTCTAGGTAAGTCTCCGGAAACATACACAAAGACAACTCCTCAACATGTTAAGGCGGCCCGCTTATTAGAGAAGAGAGGAGTCGAGATTAAGGCCGGAGATCTCATAAGATTTGTGAAGGTGACTAAGGATCCATACGTCAAACCCGTTGAGTTAGCGTCAGATGAGGAGATAGACGCTGATAAGTACATCGCATATTTACAATCCACCTTCGATCAGATACTTGATGCTCTGGGACTAGACTTCGAGAAAATAATCGGTTTAACCAGACTTGAACAGTTCATGTGATCTTATCTGCTAATTTTCAACACTAAACAAACCAGATCGTTATCTCCTCATTTTGAGAATTAGAAAAAATAAATAATGCGAATGGAGATTTCATCTAGATCATTATGAAGCCGAGAGTCGCCGTAACCAGATCTAAGAGCCACTACGATGGAGTATATAGAGCTCTCAAGCTGATCGAGGACGAGATCGAAGAAGGTCTCAAAGGAAAGAAGAACGTGCTTGTAAAGCCGAATTTTGTATCAACAAGTAGACAGCTAGCAGCGACGCATGTAGACGCCGTAAAAGCCGTTTTAGACGTAATATCGAAGTATCATTCAGGAAAGATAATTATAGGTGAGGGACCTGCTGCCTCCCCCCTTATAAATGGTCTGAAAAACTTCGGCTATCTAGCGCTTCAAAGAGAGTACGATTTAGAATTCATAGACCTTAATGAGGATGACTATGTTGAGCTTGAAGGGGTCAACTCGAGAATGAAACCCATAAAGTTTAGAATGTCAAAGACGCTTCTTGAAAGTGATTATCGGGTTTCGGTCGCTCTCCCAAAGACTCACGATTCCGTCATCGTCACCCTTTCAATAAAAAATGTGGTTGTTGGAGGGCTTGTCGATGGAGAAAAATCAAAGATCCATCAGGGATGTAAGGCAATAAACCTTAACATAGCGATGTTAGCGAGACATGTAATGCCGAGCTTGGCGGTTATAGATGGCTTCGTGGGCATGGAGGGAAGAGGACCCGTCTCTGGAGACCCTGTTGAATTGAGAGTTGCAGCGGCAAGCACCCATCCGGTTTCTTTAGATGCTGTCATGTGCAAGATTATGGGTTTTGATCCTCTAGATATAGGCTACTTATATCACCTCAATACATGGGGAGTAGGCGTTGCAGAACTAGAAAAGATTCAGATAGTAGGCGAGTCTATAGAGAGCCTTGTTAGGAAGTTTAAGCCCCATCCAAACTACCGCAGAATGCTTGACTGGAAAGCTGAGAATCAGCGTTCTGGTTTGCTAAGCCGTTTCCTCTGAACAATAGATTTTTAATCCCATGGATCTAATCAGCTTGATGACGCTCGACCGAGTTAACGCTAAGAACAGTGCATAACCAATTATAGCGATGGCAACCAAGCTACTTACAGTTATGCTTATGATCATTGCAGCCCATGCTGGAAGGGAAAGCCCGATGATGCTAGGGGCTGGTAGAAATAGCCAAAGATATCCTCCAACGATCACTCCAACTATTATCGATCCGATAATGCATCCTAGAAGGCAGCGTTTCCTCAATTTAAAGATCACGTACGTAGCTATCAGATTCGCTACTGAGCCGAAGATTACATCTATAGGGTTCACAACACTGAACGCCATCATTCCTCCAATTGCGTTTCCGACGAGACATCCAAGGGTTACTCCCCATATCACGGGCCATCCGAGCAATGCAGCGAGCGGAAGTAGACAGTCTGCCACCCGTAGCTGAACAGGCCCAAAGGAGATTGGTGCCAGAAAGATCAGAAGAACAGCGTATAGGCCAGTGAAAATGGCGCCTAAGCTGATTTCTTTCGGATTCATATACTTTGTCACCTCCTATCCCGGGGTTTATATGGCGGAACGGGTGGAGGTGCCCCCACTCACCCGCCATATGGGATGGAGAACTCTGACAAGTGCCTAATAAGCCTTTTGTAAGTGAAGGGTTTATGAGCCCCTAGATCGATTAGTTCTTAATGGTCATTGGGGAGGCCTATAAGCTGAGAAACGTCAGCATTGTTGAAAGTCTTACGGAGAAGATACGCGGAGCTGCGGAGAGCATCAGCGTAGATGAGTTGGGAGTATCCTTCTCCGGCGGAGTCGACAGCTCAATACTCGCGGTTTCATGCAGAGATTTAGGAAAGAAAGTTACCCTTATAACCATTGGTTTTTCAAGTATGAGAGATATTGAGATCTCTAAAAAGGTCTCTAGGAAGCTACGACTACCACTGCTCTACAAGGTCTTATCTCTAGAGGATCTCGAGGAGGGAATGGCCTCTACTCTTAAGATCGTGAAGTTTGATAGGCTGGTTCTTTTGGAACTTGCAATATGCTTCTATTTTGTATTCAAGATTGCCTCTGAACATGGTATCCGAACAGTTGTATCTGCAAATGGGCTAGATGAACTGTTTTGTGGATACGACCTGTATCGTAGGTATTCGAGCGATGAGAAAAAGGCTACGGAGATCATGAAAGTTCTAATCGAGACTGCTAGGAAAGATAAGGCAGAGATAGATAAAGTTGCAGCATTGTGGAACGTGAATTATGAATCCCCATTCCTTTCCGAGAGATTCGTGAAATTCGCATTAAATATACCGCTACGATACAAGATTAGTGGAGAGGATGACGAGCTGAGAAAGCATGTGTTACGGGAAGCCGCTTTGAAGATCGGAGTTCCTAGATTAGCGGCAATGAGGAGAAAGAAGGCTTTCCAATATAGTTCGGGGATCCATAAGGCTATAGGCAAGCTTGCTAGAAGGAAGGGATACACGAAAAAGAGAGCTAAAGATCTAGGATATTCCGGCGAGATTGAGGCGTACATTAAAGCAATGCTTATCCGCGAGAATGCGTCTTCTTTCATAAGCGCTGAATGAGACCCATTAATTCTTGCTTACTGCCCCCTTCCCGGAAGGTATGAACTTCTGAATCTCCTCTAATGAGATTTTCTGGAGGGCTCTGCCATCTCCATCGGGAAGGGCCCTCACTAAGAGTTCCTTTATACGCTTAGATAGTCTTCCGCTTGCTTCATCTCCTGGAACAATCTTCACGTATGCTAAGGCTTGTTTAGCAATCGCTGTAGGCGGCCCGCCGATTATTTGAAGATAGTCATCCATCCTCGCCACTCCGATAGCTACTTCTAAAGGAATTTTTCTGATGTAGTTTCTAGGCCCATAGATCATGAATGCTCCCTTAGGCACATACCCTCCGGAGGGAGGAGAAAGGCTTACTTGGCTTGGCTTAACCCAATATACATCCACTGATCCCAACCCCTCCCTCCAAGCTCTAGAATATGCCCCTGCGAACTGAGCTGCCTCATAGATCGTACTTTCCGGAGGATTCTTACCTCCAGTCTTTAATAATACAAAAGGTGCTCCGATGATTTCTGCGTGGAAGACCAGATCGTGAGGTTCCATGTATCTCCTAATTATGAGATTGTTCTGGGCTTTATCCCTACCTCCGATTACTAGGAAACCATCTGACGAATAAAACCACCGGAACTTCTCGTACCACTCCTTTTTCCTTGCCTTGGGAGGTTTCTCAAGAACATACTTCATCTTTTCATCTCTTCTACGCTTTAGTTCCTCAATTTTCGCCTCCGTCTGCTTAAGAGCTTCCGCAGCTCCCCTAGCTCTTCTCTCGGCTTTCTTCGCTCTTTCATAGTATTGGGCTGCGTTCTTCTGGGCTGAATCTCTGAGGTTAAGATCAAATTTTAATCCCTCAATGAAGACGCGAAGCGTCATGTTCTTCGGATTTAAGTCTTCAAAGTATATGGCTGGCGCTCGTGCCTCAGCTTTTTCTTTCAAAATCTTCTCTGTTATCTCTCTCCAGTCCCTTCCTGATCTTTTCTCGTCCATTATCCTCTGCAGAAGAAACTGAATCTCATTAAGATGAAGATAAATAGTCTCCCCTATCTTTCTATATATCTCAGCCTGTTTCAAAGATTTCTGGAGAGTATTCTTCTGATCCGCAAGTATTCTCTCAAGCTTGGAAATCTGTCGTTTAATCTCTTCCTCAACACCAGAGGCTTTTCCCTCAATTATTTTCTTCGTATAGAATTCGTCCAGAGCTTGATTAAATGTATCGAAATAAATGCGTTTTAATCCTGAGTATTTCCTCATCTCTACAGGAGCAACATCAGCCCATTCTCCATCTTCATCGATGAATACTGTTGGCTTCCAGTTTCCAGACTTGATCTCGGATAGAAGCCCCTGTAAACTTTCATAAATAGAGTCTAATTCTTCGTCTCTGAGTTCTAAAGAGGGCTTATCCTTATTGATGCCCGCCCGTGCTAGAATCTCCTCGGCGTACTTGCCCCCTATGCCTAAAATCCTCACAATAGACTTAACGACACTAATTCGTCCTATCTCTCTAATCTTCTCCAGATCTTCACGTAGAATCTTACTCGGATCCTTCCCTCTGAGCGGGGGATACTTGAAGATCTCACCTCGAATTATGTTTCGATCTTTCATTCGCTTATAAACTAGAGCGTGCAGAATCTTTCCTTCCGGATTCACAAGGATGATATTTCCATCCGAGAATAGCTCTATTACGAGCCTGTATTCTCCATCTCTAGATTCAACTATAAACTCAATTATCCGTTCGAAGTCATGCTGGCGAATCGCCTTCACCCATCCGCCTCTCAAATACTTCCTAAGAGCCATGCAAAAGTCTGGAGGCTTAGGAGGCTTTTTGAAGACATACAGCGTTGTATGGACTTCTACTCCAGCCTCTACTAAAAGATCTATGCGTTGCCCTCCTAATCTACGAAGATTTAAAAGCAACGTCTTCTCATTTAACTGATAAATATTGCTGATGCGGAAGCCTTTAAGGGTAGTATCTAGCTCTCTAGATAGAACCGCGATATCGAAGCTGCTTAACTCGCTCAATATCAACACCCGAGTAGATGTGAATGAAGCCTTTAGATGTGATCTATACGATTAGGGCCATTCTCGGCGTATTGACGGCTCTCATCTGTTTATTTCTGAGGATCAATGATATATTCGTCGCCCTTGCAATAGCCTCGCTTATCTACCTCTTGTCAGATAAAGTTTTGAAACAGATCTTCATTGGAAAGGTTGATAGATCAGAAGTAACTAGGACGGGGATGGGCGTATTCTTCATCACATGGATCTTCCTATGGATCCTAACGTATACGTTCATGAAGAGCTTTTTCGGATGGTCTGTTTTTCTTTAATCCTCAAGACTACGCGTAGGAAGTCTGCAAGTGCCGAAAAATATCCTCTATCATAATCAGCTTGAAACATTCCTCTTGCATGTCTCTTAAAATCCTTATAATGCTTCTTTAAAGATGTGACATCCGTTAAGTCAAGGT
This sequence comes from Candidatus Bathyarchaeota archaeon, assembly GCA_021158305.1. Taxonomy (GTDB): domain Archaea; phylum Thermoproteota; class Bathyarchaeia; order Bathyarchaeales; family DTEX01; genus B63. Next base: position 5,018 of record JAGGUU010000106.1, on the reverse strand, counting down.
TGCTGAAGAACTCGTATGGACCGCCTGATCTGAAGGATAAGATTATCCCATTTAAGGCATCCAAATATCCCCTATTAAACTCCTCCTTTCTACTATTCTTCATCCTTGCATATATTCTCTCAAGTATTCTTTCAGCCTCGGCGAATTTTCTCTCGCTTACGAGCTGAAAGAATCTTGCCATGAGAGCTAGGGGGACCTCTGACATTACTATCTCCTTTCTTCATCTTCAACGTCTTCAATGCCATTCTCAGTTATCTTGAAGATACACTCACCTTCAGGAAGGTAGGGGCTTGAAACAAGCCTTGCGATACGAATAGGCCCTCTTCCAGCCTTCCTCAAGTAGATTCGGGTGTGGCTGGTATGTGCGACTATATGGCCGCCTATAGGCCTAACCGAGTCTCCGAAGAAAACATCCGGGCTAGCCATCACTTGGTTAGTAACAAAAGCGACAGCGTTGAATGCCCTTGCTAAACGAATAAGCTTATGCATGTGCTGATTCAGCTTCTGCTGCCTTTCGGCTAAGCTTTCTCTTCCAATATATTCACTTCTGAAATGTGCGGTTAACGAGTCTATAATGATGAGCTTAATATTATTCTCCTTGATTACTTTATCCGAGTTCTCAAGTAGAAACATCTGATGATCGGAGGTATATGCCTCAGCAAGGATTATGCGTTTCAGTACATCCTCCGGATCTAAACCCATATGCCTGGCCATCTGGGTTATTCGTTCAACACGGAATGTGTTCTCCGTGTCAATATAGAGTGCTCCGCCATCCAACCCGCCCTCCTCAACTGGTAGCTGTACATTAACACAGAGCTGATGTGCAATCTGGCTTTTCCCTGAGCCATATTCGCCGTAAAACTCAGTTATCGCCTGGGTCTCGATCCCGCCTCCGAGGAGGGCATCAAGCTTCTTACTGCCAGTTGTTAGCTTCAGAATGTTCTGTCTCTTTGTTATTAGCTCGTCAGCTCTTATGAATGAGAGAGAACTTGAAGCTCTCGCAGCATTAATTATCTGAGAAGCTTTCTTCTCCCCTATACCAGCTTGGATAAGCTCCCGTATCGTCGCCATAGCTAAAGACTCAACAGTATGAAATCCTAGCTCGCGTAGCTTCTCAGCGGTTGAGGAGCCTACTCCAGGCAGGTCCTCTATACGCAAATATTTCCTTTCATCTCTCTCAGTAGACATTGCATCTTCGATAAGATTGTAGATGGAGAAGATATTTAAATTAGACGAAGAAGACGAGTATTACGTCCCATTTAGCAGGCTGGCGGAAAACTTGGATCTTCAGAACCTAATTGAAAAGTTGACAGTTAATCTCCTACGCTTAGCAGTTACTGAGCTTCCAGCAGACGTGAAGAAGGCCTTAAAGGACGCATACAGAAAGGAAAGTAACCCTATAGGAAAGATTCAGCTAAAGGCAATCTTAGAAAATATTCAATTGGCTGAAGAGGAGAGAATACCTATATGTCAAGATACAGGGCTAATCTCCTTCTATGTGAAGGTTGGCTCTGAGTTCAGAGACCTAAGCAAAATCGAGGAGGCGCTCATAAAGGGAGTCAAGCGAGCAACGGTTGAGATTCCACTCCGTCCAAACGCGGTGAATCCTTTCACGCAAAGAAACACGAACAACAATATCGGAAGATACGTACCCTGCATTCACTGGAGCATAATCGACGGAGACTATCTAGAGATCACTGCTTTTCCGAAGGGAGGAGGCTCCGAAAATATGTGTGCTCTTCGAATCCTAAAACCAGCTGAAGGCTTATCTGGACTCAAAAGGTTCGTTATAGAAAGTGTAGTCGACGCCGGAGGTATGCCTTGCCCACCTACAATAATAGGAGTTGGAGTTGGCGGAACATCAGATATGGCGATGAATCTGGCTAAAAAGGCTCTCCTTAGACCCATCGATAAGAGTCATTCTGACCCAGTTATTGCTGAGCTCGAAAGAGATCTGCTGAGGGCTGTAAACAGTACAGGAGTGGGTCCGATGGGACTTGGAGGAGACTCCACTGCGCTAGCTTTAAAGATCGAATATGCCCATAGGCATCCAGCATCATATCCTGTTGCCATAGCATTTCAATGCTGGGCTGCAAGAAGGGCGACTGCCCGCGTTTACTCGGATGGACGCGTAGAATGTCTATCTCACAAAGATAGAAATCTCCTATAAGGGGGTTATGTGCATGAAAAAGATTGAACTTCACACTCCTATATCAGAGAAGAACATCCGTAAATTAAACGTAGGGGATCATGTCTTCCTTAGCGGAACTATAATCACCGCTAGAGACTCAGCTCATAGAAGAATGATGAAGCACATTGCAGAAAAAAGAAAAATACCTTTTTCTCTTAAAGACATGGCGCTCTATCATTGCGGTCCTCTTGTTAAGGCACATGGAGATGAATGGCTCGTGCTGGCCGCCGGACCGACTACAAGCATGAGGATGGAGTCTTTCGAAGCCGAAATAATCCGAAATCTCGGAGTCAGATTAATAATAGGCAAGGGCGGAATGGGCTGGAAAACCAGAGAAGCTATGAAGCGCTATGGAGCCGCATATGCCGCGTTCACGGGCGGAGCCGCCGTCCTAGCAGCCAAGCGTATAAAACGCATCATTGATGTAAAGTGGCTGGATCTCGGGCTTCCTGAAGCTGTCTGGATCTTTGAAGTTGATCGTTTCGGCCCTCTAATAGTAGGCATAGACTCTCATGGAAGAAGTCTCTACGAAGAAGTTAGAGCTAAAACTCTGAGAAGATTAAACAGGATCGTAGAAGATGTAATCTCTGAATAATCCATGAAGACCCCTTTACTCTTAAGAATCCACAATAGTAAACAGTAAATTAGCGCCGTTATAGTCATCAACGTCAAAATGGGCGCCATCTTAGCTACTAATATTGCTAATGTTAAATAAATCAGCATTATATTCTCTCTTTTCTGATCCGCGTTAAGCACAGCGTTTCTATAAAGAAACATAGCTATTGATCTGAATGGTTCAAAGATGCGGCTTACATTCTCTATAAGCGAAACAGCCTCATTTAGCAACGGATAGTATCCATATAAATCGGGAATTTTAAATCCCCACCTATTCAATACTTTGGCTATAGATTCCCCAGCTGCGATGCTAAGGTAATAGGCTAGAGTGGCGCACTCTTCTATCTTTTGATTCTTAAGCACCCTAAAGAAGCGGCGATAATAACCAAGCCCGCCTCGTTGCTTAGCGAGCTCGTCAACTACATAATAAGCTGCCGCGTAGCAACTACCTATATCCCGCGGATAATGGCTAGGCGTCCACTCTTGAAGGAAGCCGAAATAATCTCCAAATCTCTCCCTAACATTCAAGACTTTCCTTTCCATTTCCTTCTCCATCAGAATAGCCCCTTCATAGCTCATCTCCTTACAGATCTCTATGCTTACATACTGTGCCATTCCCTCGTGAAACCATAATAGTCCCTGAGGCGAGATTCCCGCCCTCCATAGGAAATGATGAACTAGTTCATGCAAGGCTATAACCTCAATTTGTCCCTCCAATGTTCTTGTGTAAAGAATGTTCAGATGGATGTCGCCTAGTTTCCTCGGAGAGAATGGAACATATCCGCCGATCTCCAGTAAAGAATTAAAGCTCGGTAAAAAGAATCTCACATTGGCGCTTTCGAGCGTAACGTTAAATAAATCAACAAGGTTATCATAGGTCTCATTATAAAACTCTAGGATTTTCCATGCGTATTCTCTATATCGCGGTGGAGTTTCAAAACTGAAGATTCCCCAATGAAGCTTTATCGGACTGAATGATTCATTCTCAATTCTGAATCCTATCTCCACTCGTAATAGATTCTCTTCTTCAGGGATGTCGCTGAAAAGGATAATATTCTTCTCGCGGTCGATGGAACTTGGATAATAAACATTTCTCGATCCAAAGGCTATAGCTTCTCTTCGGTTCAAAACGAACTCTCTAGGTAAAACTATAGATATCTTGATTCTGTTTCCTTTCTGAAAGCCTATTTGAGGAGAATAAAAGATTCCATCAGGCTCAATTATCATAGCGGCCAATGAATGATTATACCGAATCTTTATTTCAAACCCTTCATTGTCTGATCTAAAAGAAAATAAAAAAGCATCATAAAACGGATTCTTAAACCCCGCTAATTCGTATGGGTCGCGCAGATCCCAGCTGGTTACAACTCCTTTTACAGTCCTATTTATCCACTGAGAGAACTTTGGAACTAGAATCCACATTAAACCTTCCTTTTGAAATGTATGATAAGTTATGTCTACAAGAGTTAAGCCATTCCTGTCTATCTTAAAGAGGTACTCTATTGTCCCGTTACTCACTGAGGAAGATGATATCAGCGGGGATCCAAAATTAACTATTAAGATGGAAGCGAGAAGAGAAAACGTAAGAATCTTCAACCTTCCATAAGAATCAGACTTCATTTTCCTCGTCTCTATAGATTATCCGCCTATCCAATTCACTATTCTCCACCACAAACTTCTGAATAATTCGATATTAGCATTACGAAAAACATAGATCGAGAAATATGTTAAAAAACTACACGTTAAGGTTTATATTTGACGATAGTAAAATTTATATCCGAAGGATCCTCGAAGAGTTTTACGTAATGATGCACTTCCTCACCGAAAGGTGAAGGAAGGAAGGGTGAAAGTGGGAGTTTTCACTCTCACAATGAACACCATGCATAGGCTCAACGTCAATCAGACGTCGACTCCGAGTAAGCCCGACATGCCACGCCGTCTGGTGGATAGCTCGGCTCGGACGCCGACGAAGGGCGTGACAAGCTGCGATAAGCCTCGGGTAGGCGCATGTAGCCGTAGATCCGAGGATTCCCGAATGGGACTTCCTATCCCTAAAGCCTTCGGGCTTTAGGGATGCTCCCAATTGGGAGCGGGAACCCCCCGAACGGAAACATCTTAGTAGGGGGAGGAAGAGAAACCAACAGGGATTCCCTGAGTAGCGGCGAGCGAAAGGGGAAGAGTCCAAACCGAACCCTGCAGGGAAACCTGTGGG
>JAGGUU010000131.1 GCA_021158305.1 Candidatus Bathyarchaeota archaeon | reverse complement strand
TTTTTGTCGGTATGCCTGGAGTATTTTGATCGATGATATTCAGATTTTTGTCTCTTGTTGCGTGGTGTAGATAAATTCCTTAGGGTGGATCTAGGAAGTTAATCTATGATTTATGTCGCGAAAGACTTATGTTTCATCAATATTTTCTTTTTAATATTTCTTAACTCATATTCGGAAGAGTATTGGTGGCATCTGCTGAGGTGGCAGGGAATAAAGTTGATTAAGAACCTCTGTAATCTTAAGATAAGCACTTCCAAGAAGGAGAGAGTGGTTGATGGCTAAGAAAATTGTGATAATAGGAGCGCATGCCGCTGGAACAGATGCTGCTTCAGCTGCTAGGAAGACCGATAGATCTGCTGAGATAACGTTAATTACTGATCAGAGCGTTGCTGGGTATTCTCCATGTGGAATTCCGTTTGTTATAGGAGGGCATATAGCTAGTTTTGAGGATCTCATAGTTTTTCCTCCATCATATTATAAAATGATGAAGATAGATCTCAGATTGGAGACTACAGCTAAAGCAATCAACGTCGAGGATAAAACAGTGGAGATTGAAGATAAGAAAGGAAATAGTGAAACTCTTCAGTATGATAGCTTAATTCTTGCAACTGGAGCGTATCCCTTTATCCCGCCGATAAAAGGAAAAGAAAAGAAAGGAGTCTTCACCCTTAGGACACTTGATGATGGAAAAAGAATATGTCAAGCCTTGGAAAAATCGAAAGCCACGGTTGTTATAGGAGCCGGAGCTATAGGCTTAGAGACGGCGGTCTCATTTAAGGAACGTGGGTTAAAGACGACCGTTGTGGAGCTTCTTCCACAAGTCTGCCCAGCAGCTCTGGATAGGGATATGGCCAGAGTCGTTCAAAGATATCTTGAGGAGAAAGGCATTAGGATCATAACTGGCAAAGGCGTTGAAGAAATCCTCGGAGACGATCATGTAAGCGGAGTCAGCGTGGATGGAGATGAGATCCCTGCGGACTTAGTTCTCATGGCAACAGGCGTAAGACCAAATGTCAAGCTCGCAAAGGAAGCTGGCATAAAGATCGGAGAAACAGGAGGAATAAAGACTAACCTACGGATGGAGACAAGTGTGAAGGATGTATATGCCGCTGGCGATTGCGCTGAATCGATAAGCCCAATTACTCAAAGACCCATTCTTAGTCAGCTCGGCACAACGGCTGTAAGACAAGGAAAAGTCGCTGGCATAAATGCTGCTGGCGGATACTCAATATTCTTAGGATGCCTCTGCTCATTTGTTACGAAGCTCTTTGATTTAGAGATAGGTGCAACTGGCTTAACTGAAGCCATGGCCGAGCGCGTTGGAATTGAGACAGTATCTGGAGTCATAACTTCTAAGACTAGAGCCGACTATTATCCCGGAGGCAAACAGATAAGAGTGAAAATAATAGCTGACAGGGAAACTGAGAGGATAATCGGTGGGCAGATAATCGGAGGGGAAGAAGTAACTCAACGAGTTAATGCTCTCTCCTTTGCCATACAGAAAGGGATGACAGTGAAGGAGCTGGCTAAGGCAGATACGTGCTATGCTCCGCCAGTAAATGAAACATGGGAGCCGATGGTCTTAGCAGCTGAAGTCGCGATGAGAAAGCTCTGATACTTCTTTAAGAATACCCTCATTCTTTTAATCATCGTGGTAATCATCTAGCGTTACATCAGATTCCTCGACGAGTCCTTTCTTTTTCAGATGCCTAAGAGCAGCTGAGACTTCCCATAGATGACAGTTAAGTTTTCTCCATATAGCCGAAAGGGGCAACGTCTTTTTCTCTTTCAGGAGCTTAAGAATTTCAGTCTCAAGATCCTCTAAGGAACGACGCTTATATAGGTAGTAATGCGCCCCCTTGACAACTCCTTCTTCATCATCTAGTATAATGCTCATACAATTTCACATATAACTAACAAATCTCGGTTACTTATAACTTAAACACCGCCTTAATCAGAGATTACTGCCGGAGAGATGAAAACATAAATCCAGATAATTAATATAGACAGTCTTTTTATCTTTGTTTCAATAACGAAGATAAAAACGTAAATCCTTATAAATAACCGTGCATCTGATGAATGGCAGTTGGTGATCGTCAATTGCCAAAATGGGGATATTCAGTAGTCGGATTAGATCCAGACGTCACAGTAAAGGCGAGTGGTAGAGAGCTTAGAATATCCCCTAAAAATGCAAGAGAAGTATGCGCAGCTATAAAAGGAATGAAGCTTGACGAGGCTAAAGAGTTTTTAGAGCAAGTTATAAAAAAGAAGAAAGCAGTTCCATTTAAGAGGTTTAATAAGAAGCTTCCGCATAGAAGAGGATTACAGAAAGCCGCCGCTGGAAGATATCCTGTGAAAGCAGCTAGGAAAATTCTTTCAATCCTTGAAAATGCGGAGGCGAACGCTAATTTTAAAGGGCTAGATACTGAAAATCTAAAGATTATTCATGCATCCGCATATCCTGGAACAAAGATTAAAAGGTATATTCCTAGAGCGATGGGAAGGGCGACTCCACGTTTTGAGACTCTCTGCCATGTTGAAATAGTTCTTGAAGAGACTGGAGGGCAGGGCTAGTTGTCGTCAACTAAGCATTTTATAGAGGATTCGATTAAAAAAGCCGGAGTCGACGAGTTTTTATGGAAAGAGTTTGAGAGAGCAGGATATGGCGGAGTTGAGATTACAAAAACCCCGCTTGGTACAAACATAGTCATCTACGCAATGCGTCCAGGAATGATTATAGGAAGAGGAGGAGCAACAATAAAGAATCTAGCAAAGATTCTAGAGGAAAAATTCGGTTTGCCAAATCCTCAAATATCGGTTGCCGAGATTGAAGTTCCAGAGTTAAACGCCAGAGTTATGGCTTCACGTATAGCCTCTGCTCTACGAAGGAATATACACTTCCGCAGAGCCGGCTTCTGGGCTTTAAGCCGCATCATGGAAGCTGGAGCTATGGGAGCTGAAATCGTCATAAGCGGGAAACTAAGAACTGAAAGAGCTAGAAGCGAAAAATTCAGAGATGGCTATTTACCGAAAAGCGGCGATCCGGCGATGAAATATGTACAGACGGCAGTTACACATGTTCAGCTGAAACCAGGAGTATTCGGCATCAAAGTCTCCATCATGCCTCCAAATGTTAAGCTACCCGATGAGATAGAATTCATCGAAAAAGAAGAACTTAAAGAAGAGCCCCTTCCCGAGTCTGAAGAACACGGGGAAGAAGCGAAAAAGGAGGAAGAGGATGTTGCCAATTCTGAGAGTTAGCGAAATTAGAAAGATGTCTAATGAGGAAAGAGAGAGGAGACTGATGGAGCTCCGCACAGAGCTTATGAGAGCGAGAACAATCGTTAAAGCAGGTGGGGCACTTGACAATCCATCGAGAATCCGCGAGCTTAGAAGAGCGATTGCTCGCATCTTAACAGTAATGAATGAGGAGAAAAGAACAAAATGAAGGTCACTCCAGAAATAATTAGACACGAATTTATCGGGCTTACAGCTGAAGTTGTAAAAAGTTCAAATCCGAGCTATGTCGGAATCAAAGGCAGGGTAATTGACGAAACAAGAAACACGTTTGTAATAGAAACGAATGGTAAAGAGAAACGAATAATAAAGAATATTTCAATTTTTCATTTCACATATGCCGATGGAACGAAAATTGAAATCGATGGTAAGATACTCGTTGGTAGACCAGAGGACCGCGTAAAAAAAGTAATTAGGA
>JAGGUU010000007.1 GCA_021158305.1 Candidatus Bathyarchaeota archaeon | reverse complement strand
TAAGTCCACACAATATATAGCGACCATTCGCCCAGGGGTCTTCAAGGCCGAAAAAGGGAAAAGAAGAGGCAACGTTAACAAACTGAGTCCTCCGGCTTTAACAGATATAACCTACAAGAAGTTCATCGAACTCGTTAAACCACCTGCGGAAGCCGTGGACATATCGGCTGCAGACATCGTGGTTGCCGTCGGCCGCGGAATAGGTGATGCCAAGAACCTACATCTGATAGAGGAATTATCAAATGTCCTCGGCGGAGTTGTCGCATGCTCGCGTCCAATCGTAGATATGGGGTGGCTGCCAAAAGAGCGACAGGTAGGAATTTCCGGAAAAACCGTAAAGCCGAAATTGTACCTTGCTGTGGGAATAAGCGGACAATTCTACCACGTATATGGGATGATGAACTCCGAGCTCATCATAGCTATAAACAAGGATCCGCATGCGCCAATATTTAACGTAGCGGATTACGGCATAGTAGGCGATCTCTTTGAAATTCTACCGCGTCTGACTAAGAAGATATTAGAGGAAAAATCAGCTGGGGCGTCTTCGCAATGACATGATGAGAGGTGAACGGCCATGCGTGATGTCAAAATAGGAGTTTTCATATGTCATTGCGGCGGTAATATCAGTGATACCGTAGACGTTGAAAAAGTTCGGGAAGAAATCTCAAAAATTCAAGGAGTTAGTGTCTGCCTAACTCATGAATACCTCTGCAGCGATCCTGGACAAGAAATGATAGTCAAGGCCATAAAAGAAGGAAAAGTAAACAGGATAGTGATAGCCGCCTGCACGCCTAAAATGCATATCAATACCTTCAGAAAGACGCTAGAATCCGCTGGTTTAAACCCATATCTCCTTGAAATAGCCAACATTAGAGAACAATGCAGCTGGGTTCACGATGACAAGGAACTAGCCACACTCAAGGCAATCGATTTAGTTCGCGGAGCCGTGGAACGTGCGCGTCATTTATCCCCTTTGGAAGCGAAGAAAGTACCAATTGACACTAAGGTCCTGGTGATCGGCGGAGGTATAGCCGGTATAATAACTTCCATAGAATTGGCGGAGAAAGGTTTCAAAGTGTACCTCGTCGAACGCGGTCCAAGCATAGGCGGGCATATGGCCCAGTTAACCAAAACTTTCCCGACACTCGATTGTTCACAATGCATCTTAACGCCGAAGATGGTCTATGCGGCACAACATCCGAATATCGAGATCATAACTATGGCTGAGCCGGTTAAGGTCGAAGGCTCCCCCGGCAACTACAAGGTATTAATCAAAAAGAGACCCCGATATGTAGACACTTCAAAGTGTGTAGCATGTGGAGAATGTGAAAAAGTATGTCCAGTAAAGGTGCCAAGCGAATTTGAGGCAGGACTGCTTACACGAAAAGCAATTTATCAACCATTTAAACAAGCTATCCCGCGGGCATACGTTATAGATAGTGAACACTGCTTATACCTTAACAAGGGAGTCTGCAGACTTTGTGAAAGAGCGTGCAAAGCTAATGCGATAGACTTTGAGCAAAAAGAAGAATACATAGAATTAAAAGTTGGGGCCATCGTGGTTTGTACGGGTTTTGAGCAAATAGATCCGAGTTTGCTCGAAGAATATAGCTTTAAATTACATCCAGACATAGTGACCAACTTGCAATTTGAGAGAATTTTGGCACACGAGATGCGGAGACCCTCTGACGGGAAGATCCCCCAAAAAATTGCCTTCGTGCTCTGCGTCGGCAGCAGGACGAGAAACAGGGAAAATTGCGTCCAACATTGTTGCAAGATAGGTTGCATGATAGCGATAAAGCAGGCTTTAATAGCCAAAAGGATAGCTCCTAACGTTGAAACTTGGATTTTCTATACCGATATAAGAGCTGATGGGAAAGGGTATGAGGAGTTCTACATCAGAGCACAGGAAAATGGTGTGCGTTTCATAAGGGGGCTCGTGTCTGAGGTGACTCCATCGGGAGATGGCGTATTAGTAAAAGCAGAAGACACTTTACTCGGAATTCAAGTCGAAGAAAAATTCGACTTAGTCGTCCTCTCCCCGGCTATAATTCCCAACCAGGGAACCAATGACTTAGCTCGAAAGCTTAACATACAGCTTGGAGCGGATGGCTTTTTCCTAGAGCGTCATTACAAACTTGATCCGGTTGATAGTCAACGAGAAGGGATTTTCGCCGCGGGTTGCGCCCTAGGTCCAAAGGATATCCGAGAGACCACCCTAGAGGCTATGGCCGTCGCCTCGAGAGTTTGCACTTTTCTGGGTAAAGGAGAAGTAGAGGTTTCACCAGAAGTAGCCAAAATAATCAAAGAAAAATGTGATGAGTGCGGTCTCTGCATAAGCGTTTGCCCAGTTTCAGCGATAGAGAAAACTCCTGAGGGTTTAGTAATCAATCCTCTGTCATGTATTGGATGTGGACTATGCGTTCCAACATGTCCTAAGGGCGCGATAGAGCTTATGAACTCGACAGAAGACCAGCTCTTGGCCCAAATCCGGGGGGTAGCGGAAGCCGGCATAAAACCAAAGATCGTAGCCTTTCTTGAACGAGAGACAGCATACGGCTCAGCCGACCTAGCCGGTCAATCCAGAGCCACGTATCCCCCAAATGTAGAGATAATCCGAGTACCAACAACCGGGCGAATTGGATCGAAACACATCTTACACGCCTTCGCGGCTGGTGCAGACGGCGTAATCCTCGTCGAGGATGAGGGCGGAGTCCTATCGGAAAAGACCTTTAGAGAACACGTAAACAACATTAGGAAGGAACTACAAAAACATGGACTACACACACGTTTACTAGCCATCAGCACGACCCTCCCACAATACGATAAAGTGTTAAATGCCTTCAATATGATGAAATCGAGGCTAGAC
>JAGGUU010000126.1 GCA_021158305.1 Candidatus Bathyarchaeota archaeon | reverse complement strand
GCAACGGTCTCCACAACAATTCCAACAACAATAACCAGCACCACAACCAAAGAAACAACCACAACCGTGGAGAAAGAGGTCGTCAAGGAAATACAGAAGGCGGGAATGATAATCCACAATCCATCAGCATGTACTGGGTGCGGGACATGTCTATTAATGTGTTCATTATATCATGAAGGAGTGTCAAGCCCAGCATTAGCTAGAGCATGTTTAGACGTGGATCCTTTCAGTGGCGAATATGCTTTTAATGTGTGTCGACAGTGTCCTGCTCCGAGTTGCTATTATGCATGCCCCTTAAGAGATGAAGCTCTATGCATCGACGAGCAGACCGGAGCAAGATACATCAATCCAGACAAATGCATAGGCTGCCAAAGCTGCATCAAAGCCTGCCCATTCGACCCACCAAGAATAAAATTCAACAAAGAGAAGAACATCGCATTCAAATGCGATCTATGCGGAGGCGATCCACAATGTGTGAAAGTATGTCCTATGGGAGCGATAGAATATATTAAAGTTAGACAGGAGGCGGGATAAATGCCTTATGGATGGGTTGGAAAGATACTTAGAGTAGACTTAACGGACGGGAAGATAACAACAGAGGATACACTAAAATACGCTGAAAGATTCATCGGTGGATGGGGTATAGCTGCAAAGATATTTTTTGACGAAGTCGGCCCTGAAGTTAAGGCATTTGATCCGGAGAATCTACTGATATTTATGACAGGGCCACTAACAGGAACATTGATTCCTGGATCAGGGAGAACAGAGCTATGTGGTAGGTCGCCTCAAACGCATCCCAAGGAGGTTTTTACATATAGTGGCTGTGGAGGTGATTGGGGGCCCTATCTAAAGTACGCGGGTTTCGACGGCGTGGTCATTAAGGGAGCATCCGACACGCCAGTGTACCTCTATATAGAAGATGGGGAGGCTGAGATCCTAGACGCAAAGGATCTTTGGGGGCTAGACACATTTAGTGCGCAACAAAAGCTAGAAGAAATACATGGAAGGAATGTAAAAAGTCTCGTGATCGGCCCAGCCGGGGAGAATCTATGTAGGTTTGCCATTATATTATCAGATACTGGTAGTGCTTTTGGTCAGGGTGGATTTGGTGCTGTTATGGGGTCGAAGAACCTAAAAGCGATAGCTGTAAGAGGTACAGGAGGAGTAAAAGTAGCAGATCCTTCAAGAGTACTAGAGCTATCAGAATATGCGTCAAATTTAATATATCGTAAAGAAGAGCCGACTACGGCACACGATGGCATGGTGTCGGGGTTCATTCCAGGAGGTGAGTCATGGAAATCCAAGCGCCAAATTCGTGGTGTAGGATGTCACGCGTGCCCCGCGAACTGCAGAGGATATTTCCGCGCTCCAGGGTTGCCCGGAGGTAGTGCGATGTGCTTTGAATGGTGGTGTGGTACATGTACAACAGCTCCTATAGAAGATCCCAAGTACCTGCTCAAGATGGGCGACGCAACATGGGAAGCAGACATACTAACTCAGACGTTAGGTATAAACAATCTTGAGGCTGCTATGCAACTAACCTGGTTACTGAAATGTTATAGGCTTGGGCTTTTAAACGAAAAAGATACAGGAATTCCTTGTCCACCAGAGATATACCTTTTGTGGGACGAAGAATGGGTGCATGGAACCGCCCCCGATATTCACACGTTTCTGGATCGTTTTATGAGGGCAATTGCTTATAGGCAAGGATTCGGAGACAAACTAGCAGAGGGAACTGCTAGGCTTGCTGAAAGCTTAGGAGAAGAATACTGGAAGGTGTACACAGAGCTATATCAAGCTCATGGTATGGTAAGTCACCAGTCTTTCTCTGTTCAAGCTAATCTTCTTTGGGCGCTAGACAGTAGAGACCCCTATAATTCCGCTCACGAGTCATGGTTTATTGAATACTTCAGTAAGCAAATGCCTGAAGCAGTGACGTTGGCGTACGGTCTTCCTAAAGAGGCGGCCGATCCCAATGATTATACTTATGCTCCCAAACTTGTAGTATGTGTACAAGACACACAAGCAATAAAAAACAGTTTAACTTTATGTGATTGGCTGTATCCAACGGGGATTGCGATCATAGGCTACCCATTGAAATCAATTGACATGGATCTGCCAGCAAAATTACTCTCAGCCGTCACCGGGAAAGAATTCTCGAGGGAGGATCTAGAAACGGTAGCCGCGAGGATTCGTCACGTATTAAGAGCCATACAGGTCATCGAAGGCCGTACACGGAAAGACGATACCGTATATCCTGAGAAATTCGAAGCTCCGTTTTCTGGGATGCCACCTTGGAAAATAATGTTTGGACCGTTAGATAAAGCAAAGTTCGAGGAGGTAAAGGACAAGTACTATGAGCTGAGGGGCTGGGATAAAAGAACTGGCTGGCCGACCAGGGAAACGCTGGAGAAGTACGATCTCAAAGATGTGGTCGAGAAACTAGAAAAATTAGGGAAGTTACCTGATTAACTAGTGTGACGTTGCTAAATGAAGCACAGACGGAGGCGACGAACTTCGGCGATCGCGCGTGGAACTCATAAACATTCTCCTCATTTTATAGCTTAGCTCTATTTATTATTGATCGAGAATATATGAGCGCTTGAAAGGAATGAGTTAAAAGTCAATTGAAGAAGGTTCTAGATGAATAGGTTTTCTCGCATTCCTGTCAATCATTGTGCCGTTAAAATAGGAGAGAATCTTTAGCATGGAGAGGGCCATCGAAGTGCGGTACGGCAGGACAAGAGAATGGGATGAAGGTATAGTAAAAACCTATTACTGGACGGGGCGGCCGGACATGCAGGGAGAGCATGTGCTCGACGTTGAGAAATTCCTACAATTGCTCGACTATTACTATGAACTCCGAGGATGGGATAAGGCCACTGGGATTCCGACCAGGCAAAAACTTGAAGAACTTGGATTAAAGGATGTAGCAGATGAGCTAGAGAGGATGGGTAAGCTACCGGGGTGAGAGAATGAAGGAGGTAGAACTCGTATTAACCCAAGCCAGTGAAGCCGAATTCAAGAAGGTTAAGGTATCCATGGAGGAGCTAAAGAAGATTATCGTTGAAAGCATTAAAGCTAAAAACGTGGAAAAGCTCAGAGGACCTGGAAACATATTTTACATTACAAAACCGCTAAAAGATGGAGTGCTATACCTAGAGTTTACGCCGGTCGGCGAGAACGTCTTCAAGATCCTCTCCCTCGCGAAAAGAGACATCACCTGGAAGACATAAAGACCTGATATTTTTTATCTTCTCTTTTTTCTGACCTAAAGAAAACGAATGTAACATAGTGCTTAACTCTACGAGCTTCATCCAACTGCCCTTAGTAGCTAATCCTCTCTGGGAACGTGAAAATTTTTAGAAACCTCTCTCCCCTTCTGAGGTGTATAAGGGTGATTTTCGCTTTCTCTGCTACATCTAAGCCGGATTTTAAGGGGTAGGCTAAGGTTATGATTACCGGTATACCAACTATTGCAGATTTTAAAACCATGTGCGCCGATTGTCTCCCCGAACTCAACAGCACAAGTCTGGAAAACTCCGCCCCTTTGAGCGCCGCGGCCCCTATGACCTTATCGACGGCGTT
>JAGGUU010000031.1 GCA_021158305.1 Candidatus Bathyarchaeota archaeon | reverse complement strand
GATCTTAAGAATTCCCATATCAGTTACTATTTTCCTTTCCATAACCTTGGAAAGCGCCTCAATTGTGAGGTCGTCAGATGTCGGCCCCAGCCCCCCAGTTGAGATTATGAAGCCGGGCTTTCTATTCAGAGCTTCTCTAAAGACTGCACAGATATCCTCTAGTTTGTCAGGCACGCATGTTATTCTTTGGACAAATGCTCCAAGCCGAGTTAATTGATCAGCTAACCAGTACGAGTTGGTATCATAAACTCTTCCATAACAGAGTTCGCTTCCAATCGCTATTATCTCAACGTTAACATTCAACGTTTATCCCTACATGAGGCGTTTAATCTTTATTTATTTAGGGCTTAAGCATTCTACTTCTCAAAATGCTATTTTAAGTATATAATGTTCCGGAAGTGAGTGTTCAGAATTTAAAGCCTCGCCGCTCTGAGGCTTTTGCTATTTAGCCAGTGAAAGAGATTAAACAATTCTAGTCTTTTTAGGTTTGTTGAAAGAAACGCGGAATAAAAATTCGACTTGAAAATGAGGTGGATAAAGGGAAGATTCCAATTTAGACCTGAAGACATCTGAGAAGATTAAAGCTAAATCTCATCAAATATTCCAGCGAGAGCATCGTAGATTCTCTTGTATAAGTCGTAATATTTGCTATATTTCTCCACATTTAACGCTCGTGGAATAAACTTGTTTCTTTCGGCATATATTCCGCTCACAGCCTCCTTGACATCTTTATATACTCCTGAGCCTACTCCCGCAAGTATAGCCGCTCCTAGGGAGGATGCTTCTGTCACATTTGGTACAGCTATAGGCTGTCCAGTTACATCTGCTTTGATCTGCAACCAGAAATCAGATCGCGCCCCACCTCCGATGGCTCTTATCTCAGATATCCTCGTTCCATGCCTCTCTATTGCCTCAATATTTCTTCTAAGTTCATAGCTTAGTCCCTCAAACATCGCCCTTAGAACGTCGCTTTTTTTATGTGCTAATGTTAGGCCGAGTAGTACACCTCGAGCTTTCCTATTAAATGTTGGAGTTCCGCTTCCCTCAAAGTACGGCAGAAAGAATAATCCTCTCGCGCCAATCGGCGATTCGGCGGCTAACGAGGTGAGAATTTCGTAAACGTTGATTCCTTTCTCATCCGCCTCCATCTTCTCCTTCTCCGCAAAGTTATCCCTGAACCATCTTAGAATTACCCCACTTGTAGGATTAAAGCCGAAGAGGAAATATTCATCCTCAATCACGTAGTTGTGAACGGCGAAGCCTTCTCTTCGTAACTGCTCGTTTAAGACCAGCCTCTCTAAGATTACTCCTATGCACTCAACTGTTCCTGTTGCGTCCATAGCGGGGCCGCTTTCGATGAGTCCCGCTCCTAAAGCTCCGCATGGCTGATCATGTCCCCCCGTGACGATGAGAGTGTCTTCGGAAAGACCGGTCTCTTCAGAAGCCTCCGGAGAAATATGCCCTATTACTACGCCTGCCGGCTTGACTTCTGGAAGCAAGTTTTCATCTATGCCTGCAGTCTCTAAAATCTCTCCCGACCATTCCTTCCTTGTAATATCAAACATCATCGTTCTCGAAGCCACTGAGAAATCCGTTACTGGTTTCTCACAGAGTTTCATGTTGACGTACTCTTCCCAGCAGAGGAACTTCCAAGTTTTCTCGTAAACCTTGGGTTCATGTTCACGTAGCCATTGAATCTTTGGAAGCGGATAAATCGGCATCGAGGAAGTCAACGGCTGACCTGTAATTCGGTAAATCTCATTCGCTCCAAAGTTTTCTTCCCACCAGCGAGTCTGCTTCACGGCTCGGGCGTCAAAGGTTGTCATGCTCCAATATAAAGGATTTCCTTTTCTGTCAACTGGAATGAATGCATCTCCCAAAACACTGGTACTCAACGCAATTATCTCTTCTGGTTTAATTCTCCTATTCTCGATGCTTCTGCGAATAGTCCTCTTAATCGTGTTCCATGCCTCTATGGGATTCAGCTCGGACCATTCTACTCGTCTGTGATAGAGCTTGTATTCTCCATATGCAGATGATATTATCTCTCCATCCGGCGAGAAGATTATTGATTTGCATCCCGTCGTTCCAATATCCAATCCTAAGATATACATATCCCCTATCGCCCGCGGGGTCTTCATTAATCTACCTTCTTTCTCTCTCAATCTTTTCCTGGTATCCCGATTTGACA
Organism: Candidatus Bathyarchaeota archaeon; assembly: GCA_021158305.1. Lineage (GTDB taxonomy): Archaea > Thermoproteota > Bathyarchaeia > Bathyarchaeales > DTEX01 > B63. Next base: position 7,612 of record JAGGUU010000031.1, on the reverse strand, counting down.
TAAGCGTTTACCGGATCTATTGGAAGCCTCTTATTTATCCTAGCCATCTGAACCAGCGGCCTAACATCCGTTAAGAAAGCATCTACTAAGACCCTATTTGCAAGCATCACTTCATTTTTCATCTGGTATCTCCGAAGAGCATCCTCATCAACGATTAACGCCTTGGCATAAGAGATCATAAGCGAGTCAATGGAGTGCAGAATAGCTTGTATCCTATTCTCGAGTGGGGAGCATTGATCTATCATATACGCCCAGTTTCTTCTCGGATCCTCATTTCCAATAACCCCTCCGGTTACAAGTTCATGGAAGACCCTGAAGATCTGCATGTTCGGCTCAACCGCATGATCATCATCCGCAACGTACCTCGAGTTGAAGTGGACCCCTCCAGGCATTCTGCTCTCAATTAAATGTGCAATTATATGCTCCACATTTACGCCGTGTGCGTGATGGCCAAGATCAACTAATACGCCAGCTCTTTCTCCTAGATGCCTCGCAAGGTCAGATGCTACACAGTAATCAGAGACGACCGTATGATACGTTCCAGGCTCAAAGAGCTTATACTCTATAAGCATGCGCACGGATCCGGGCGTCCTTCTATAGATCTCTTCAAGGGACATCCTCAAATTTCTCTCAGCGTCCCGCATGTTGACTTGTCCTGGATAGAGAGAGCCGTCGGGAAACCATAACGTGAGCAGTCCAGTGGCATATTTCGCCGCTATCTCCGCACTTACAAGTGTATGCTCGATGAGTCGCTGTCTAGTCTCAGGGTTGTTGGAAGATAAGCTGCCGAACTCTGTTCCCTCAAGAAAGTATGTGGGGCTAACTGCTCCTATACTGAGTCCGAGCTTCTTCGCGTAATCTCGCACCTTTTTAAACGATTCCGCCTGAATCTCGTCGAAAGGAGCCTCATCAGGGTCGTCCCATCCAACATGAATGCTGACTCTAGGCGTCGCTCCAGTTAGCCTATTAACAAGCGCTGCATCATCAAGTTTTTCAAAGATGTTTCTGGCAGCTCCTGGAGGTATATATTTACTAAATCTTCCGCCTCCAAATGATCCAAAAGCCCAGGAAGGTACCTCAACTTCAAACTTCTCTATCTTTTTTCTAACATCATCTATGTCAATGCCTTTCTCATCTAGCTCTTTTCTGAGAATCTCATATCTTTCGGATATGCTGGATGAATATCTCATATGCATCACTCTTCAAATACACTATTTCCTTCAGATACTCTTTTATCACCATTAAAGATAAAGATAAATGATTAAACCGTTAGCGTTTGGAAGTGACCGAAAAGGAGATCGAATGAATGCTTAGTGAAGAAGAGAGGTTGAGAAAGGAAATAGTTGAGGTTTCCAGAAGGCTTTACGAGAAGGGCTTTATGGCGGGTACTGGAGGAAACGTGAGTGCTAAACTACCCAATTCCCGATTTATATTAACTACTCCAAGCGGGGTATGCAAAGGATATCTTAAGCCATCAGATATAGTGAAGATTGATTTCGAAGGAAAAGTTATCGAGGGAAGGCTGAAGCCAACTTCTGAGACGCCTATGCATACATCGATCTATAAGACCAGACCCGACGTCAATGCCATTATCCATGCCCATCCTCCATTCTGTACTGGTTTCGCATGTGCAAAAATGCCAATAGATTCGTCGATTTTTCCAGAAGCCATAGTTATCGTTGGAGAGGTAGCTCTAGTCGAATATGCCACTCCGGGAACAAAGGATTTAGCGATGAAGGTCTCTGAAGCCGCAAAGACACATGACGCCTTACTTCTCCAGAATCATGGAACAGTAACCTTGGGAGCTAGCCTCGAGGAGGCCTACTTAAAAACTGAGGTCCTAGAGGAGACAGCGCAGATTCTGCTAATATCAAGTCTCCTAGGAGGCTTTAAGCCTCTTCCTAAGATGGAAGTGGAAAAGATAAGGCTAATGACTACTAAAAATGAGCGGGATACACAATAATGGCATCTTCGCAGAATCAGCGTTTCACTGCGATAAAAGCGAACGTTATTTCGGCTTAGGGTTGCTGAGTTCAGACATAAAAAGGAAATCTCCTAGACATTAAAGTCATAGGGTTAAGCATCCAAAAATTTAAAATATTACGTGACCGTGAAGATGTCTAAAATTCTGACTAAAGAGGAGTAAAATGTTGTTCATTGAGGAACTAACACAGTTTCTAGCCGCAATTACTAGAAGATACGGAATCATTGGATTTCTCTTATCTATGATTCTGCAAGCCATTATCGCTCCGATACCAGGAGAAGCCCTAATGATGATCGGAGGCGCGGTTTTCGGTTCCCCATGCGCAATAGTTATGGGAGAAATCGGCGGATGTATAGGGGCACTTATCTGTTTCTTAATAGCAAGAAAGGGCGGAAGAACACTAGTTATCAAGATGATCGGCAAAAAAGGATTAGAATTTGCAGATAACTGGTTTAAAAGACATGGTTTCTATGCTGTCCTACTTGCTAGGCTTATCCCATTTATTCCGATCGATGCCATATCTTACGGGGCTGGATTGACGGCTATGAATCTAAAAAGTTTCTTTGTGGCAACAGCTATAGGCATGCTTCCAAGAGTGATTTTCTACTCATACATAGGTGAGTTCGCTATAAAGAATATCATTTTTGAAATAGAAAAAATCTATGCAGATTCGTTGCTTGCCTTAACATTAATAGTGATCATCGCTTTCACTTTTATCTACATACTAAAGATGCACAGAAGGGGGGAACAATTAGAAAATAGTGATGATGCGAATTAAGGTGTCTCTATTATTGAAGTCTATCAACATAAGGAAAAATGGAAAAGTTTAAGATCGAATCTTTTGAAACGGTGGGAAAGGCTCCTATGACTCAATCGAAAGTGAATCAGAGAATAGACATAATCGTCAAGACGCTCATAGGATTAGAAAGAATAGCTGCTTCCAGAATCGAGGAGATGGGCATAAAATGCAGGGTTAATCCTAAACCATTCGGTCATCCCGGGGTCGTCACAGTTGAACTGGCCTCAGAAGACAGAAAGCACGAACTGGCTGAAAAGATTCGAGAGGAGATACCGGAGGCTGAGCGGGTTCTCGTAGCCGAAAGATGCGTAAAGGCTGATCTTGAAACCATAGCCGAAGCCGCCGTGAAGATTTCAAATAAGTTCCTAAGCGAAGATACAAGCTTCGCCGTTAAAACCGTTCGGCGAGGGACACATTCATTCACAAGCATAGACGTGAACTACAGGGTCGGCTCAGCCATAGTAGAGGCATCAGGAGCTCCAGTGAACCTCGAATACCCCGATGTGATACTCTGGGTTGAAATATTCAATGATATCGCAGCGCTGGGAATTATGGACGGCAAAGATGTTTGGAGAAAGGCTAAGCCCGGAAAATATGAGGTGAGAGAATTCTTTTCAAAAGTGGCAGTTGTGCAGATGCCATACTTTGGTCCGAAGGAATCAGTAAAGGCTATGAGCTCAAGAATAGGCAGAGCAGTTCAAATGTTTGAGATAAATGAGCTCGTAATAGCAATCACTGGTTCATCCGATGCAAGACAGCTCGAATGGTTCATACATGGAGTGTTTGAGGGAATAGAATCCCGATATCAGATTCAGAAGAGAACATATGCACATAAACCTCGCAGAGTCCGCGTAACAGTTCAGGACATCTACCAGCTTGTTAGAGATAGAAGGAATGAGCCGAAGATAGTGTTCGAGCCGGAAGGGGAAGCTTTCCCTAAAGTAGCCGTCGACATTGCCAAACTTTTTCTTTCAGATGTGAAAAGAATAAATATGTTCTTTGGATCTAGGGAGGGAATTCCCAAGGGCATATTCAGATTCGCTGATTTCATTGTGGACTTGTGTCCTGGAATCACGCTCTCAACGGAGTATGCAGCTTCATCAGCCCTCATCGGGTTGGCATTTGCCCTAGAAGACCAGCTGGCTAGATCCGGCAAGGAACCTTAAGGCATGGCATATGTAAACCCTTAAGATTCTCCCTACAAAGAATTCCATTAGGGAAGTAGAATTAGGCTTCGTATCGATTTTCTCTCGGGCAAGCTGAAATTAGAATTACTGGTGAAGTGTTCTCTATTTTAGCTTTTCAGTGCAGTGAGCCTTTACCTCTATAGAGAAATATTATCTGGAGAAGAACACTTTTATTCTCCTTGCCCGCCTAATATCTCTATGCTCAATGAAGTACTCGTCCTCCTAATTATTTTAGCCGCGGGCTCTCTAGGCTCTATGCTTGGAGTTGGAGGAGGCTTTATCATTGTACCAGCGCTTGTTTTGCTCTTGAATTTTTCCATGCATGAAGCCGTAAGCATCAGTCTTGCTTCTATAAGTGGAATAGCCCTTTCATCATTCTTAACATATGCATGGAATAAGAAAGTGGACTACAGACTGGGCATATTGCTTGAATTATTTACATTTCTGGGAGCATTAATCGGATCAACTATAGCAACGATGTTAAGCTGCAGTCTTCTCGAAGTACTCTTTGGCCTTACGTTGATCTATGTTTCTTTTATGATGTACAAGAAGCCGATTGAACAAAGAGAGAACGTCGAATCAAAGTTATTTAAGACGAGAATTGCTACTTCGCTATTTGCTTATGCTTCTTCCTTTCTAGCTGGTATCATAGCAAGTATGACTGGAATCGGAGGCGGCGTCTTAAAAGTCCCGATAATGACGCTTATTCTCGGCGTTCCAATTAAGACGGCGATAGGAACCAGCGAATTTATGATAGTTATCACTTCACTCACAGCGGCTGTAAATTATCAAATTCAAGGTGTAGGCGCAGTTAGCTATAAAATATTCGGCGTTGCGGGAGGTTTTATCGGAGGTCAGCTTGGAAGCAGAATAGGCTTGAGAACCAGAAGTTATCTATTAAAGATCTTCTTTGCAGCTTTGCTCCTCTGCTTCTCTATACTAATGATAATTAAGGGGTTGATGGGCTTTTCATTCTAAAAATTAAGTGGAATGAAAATATTGAAATCTCCAGATGCCATAAATTAATCATAATAATAAGTGTATAAGTGGCTAAATAGACATCTGAGAGTTGACTTAAAGTTGCTTTATCTTCTAGACGGCTTCACGGATGGAAGATCAATAACGTTGCTGCTTTACGATGAGGAGAGCAGGAGCATTGTAAAATTTCGGGATGACGATTACAAACCATACTTCCTCACCAGCCTGACTCTTTCAAGCCGAGAGGAAGAGACAATTAAACACTTTAACTGTGAAGTGAGCACGGTTAAAAAGAAGGATTTGTTCACAAATAGTGAAAAAGAATTAGCTAAGATTGAATTAGAAGATCCTTCTCTTCTCTCAATTGTTCCTAAATATTTCAGGGAGAAGTGGGAATGTAACGTTCCTTACTTGTTGAGCTATATCTATGATCAAGGTTTGGTCTTTGGAATCCCATACAAGCTAAGCGGCGACTTCCTCAAGCCACAATGTAGGATCAGCAGAGATCTGAGAAGTGATTTTTTAGAGAGATTCTCGGAGATTCGGAGAAAGGATCCGAATAAATTTGTTATGCTTAAAGAATTCTTCTTAGCGTGCTCACAGCCTATTCCCCATATTTCATTAAAGAAACTCGGGATAGATGCTAACCTAGACTATGAAAAAATTTATCTCGCATTCCTATTATCAAGGGTGGCGAATCTCCCGTTAACTACGGCTTTAGGGAGCCGCCGCGTAAGTATGTGGATTAAGTCGATTCTTCATTTCTATCTACGAAGAGAGAACATTCTTATACCGACAGCATCAGAGCTCATGAGAGGTGAAAGGCCTCGAAGTATTCCAGGAGGCTTAACTTTCCCCCCGAAGGCGGGAACATACTTCAATACGGTAGTTGTAGATTTTGAGAGCTTATATCCCAGCATCATAGATGTCTATAACCTTTCATATGAGACTGTTAACTGTAGCCATCCGGAATGCAGGGAGAATAATGTTCCTGAAACCAGCAATCATGTATGTCTCAAGAAGCGTGGAGTATACTCAATACTTATAGGCGCGCTTAAGGATCTTAGGATCCACTGGTTTAAGCCTTTAGCAAAGGATGCCTCAATAATGCCGGAAGAGAGGAGACTCGCAGAAGCCGCGTCTAGACTATTAAAGCTGATATTGGTCTCCTGCTATGGCGTGACCGTTAGGATTCCAGGTTTGTCTCAACCCGCCTTAGCCGAGACGATAACGGCTTATGGAAGATATGTTTTGAAGGAAACATGGAGGCTTGCGGAGAGTGGAGGTCTTCATCCTCTCTACGGAGACACTGACTCACTCTTCCTAGATAATCCCCAAGATGAACAAGTAAGGTGGCTGATTAGGAGAGTTAAAGAAGAGTTTAACCTACATCTCGCCATCGATAAAGTTTTCTCGGTCTGCGTTCTTCCCAAGGCGATGAAGGCTTACTTCGGCGTGAGAAAGGATGGAACCCCCGAGATTAAGGGGGTGATGGCGCTAAAATCTAACTCTCCACCTTTTATACGGAAGGTCTTTATGAGATGCGTTAAGGAGCTTGTGGATGTGAAAAATTGGGCTGAGTTTGAAGAGGCTAAGAAGAGGATTCAAAGAATAGTTGATGAGGCAACAGAAGATTTAAAAGCAGGAAGAATCCCCCTCGAGGATCTGGCATACCGAGTTAAGATTCATGAATCCCTGAATGGAAGATTCATGACGGCCGAGCCGATGTCTCAACCCTATCAATGTGCGATTCAACTCGAGGATCATGGAATGAAGGTTGCTCATGGAAGCCTTGTATCATTCGTTAAGGTTAAGCCGTTCATGTATAGAGGAAAAAGATACACGGTGAAGCCTTTAATCTTCGCAAAGATGCATGAGGTTAATATTGAAGATTACATTAGAAATCTTCGCTCCTCTCTAGATCAGATCTTTAAGCCAATGAACATATCCCTCAACAAGAAGCAGAAAGTAACCCTCGCAGATTTCATTTAGCGTTCTCTAATCAACAAGATCTTCATCATAGAAGGAAGCCTTTTAAGCATTTTCGAAGTTCAGCAGATCACAGAGGGTAGAATTGTCCAGGAAGGTCACCGTTCTCATCGTGAAGGAGGCGAAGCAGCCTCAGCATTGCATGCAGATCATAATCAACGAGGTTCCAGCTGAGAACTGGATGGTTGATAGGCTTACGCTCTCCAGAGCTTAAGGCAAAGCTCATGGCGGAGAAGAAGTGAATGTCCAAAATGGAGGAGATGCAGGAGAGCTGTAAGTATTACAAAATATGGTCATTCCTCTCGACGATATAACTGAATTATCTGTGTCGTAAATGGCATTTTAGATCAACATTTCTATACAGTATCCTATGAGGAATGCAATTATGCCGAAGATTACCATCTTTATGCCTTTAAGAATGGCGTTGCCTTTTCCATCTCGTCCAATGTAGACTCCCGCGGAGAATAGAGTGCCAATCGTAACGCCGATTGAGATCCAAGCTGCTTCCTGAACCTCTATAACTCCCAGATAAGCCAGTGTGAAGGGAGTAATGGATACAGCGCAGGCAATAAGGGGAGTTATGAAGTTGATCAAAGAGATCACAATCGCCGCCGTCTTAACGAGCTTCGCAATCTCAGTATCTTCCAAATCTGTTAGCAAGGCCCTCTCCATTTC
>JAGGUU010000184.1 GCA_021158305.1 Candidatus Bathyarchaeota archaeon | reverse complement strand
GTGCACGTATCTGCGGCTGTGGCGGGTTCAGCGGAGCAAACAGACTCAGATTTAAGTTGATAAGAGATGGCTATAATGTGACAGATGTGATAGTCGTTCTTTACGCCTGCTCTGAACTTTCACTTAAGGAACTAAAGCGAAAAATAAAGCTAACCCCTGATATAAAAATAATAATATCACTTGCATGCTCAGCTGGATGGGCGTGTATAACACGAAACTTTCCCGGTAAGAAAGTGATAAACGCTACTGAAGATGTCGGCCTAATAATGATTGATGAAGAAAAAGGTGTGTTTGAATTAACACTACCCTATAAAAAATTTGAATATCAAACTAAAAACGAATATGAGATTGGAACTGGAGAGCCTGTCTTAAGAAAGAAAACAATAAAATTGGAGGCATAAGAAATGATAATATCACTTCGTTCTCTATCTTATGAAGAACTTAAACAAAATCTAGATAAAGATGATAAAATAATAATATGGAGTTGCAATCTGTGCATTAAATACTGTGGTTTAGGCGGCATAGAAAAAGCAAATATTCTGGAGGATATGCTTAAAGAAGACGGTTATAGTATAATAGGAAAAGAAATCATCAGCGAATCTTGTCTCTTAAATCTTGTTAGGAGACATAAAATGAACAAAGAAGACATATTCAGAAAAGCAACAGCCATTATTGTTCTTGCATGTGAAAGCGGATATGAGTGTGTGAAGGCAGTGTTTAATGATAAAAAGGTAATAAAAACTGTGAGAACTGTAGGTGTCGGGGGTCTTTCCTCATTTGGAAAGGCGGTTTTAACAGCTCCCTTCGAATGGACAGGACTCAACTTTAATGCTAACGGCTATCAGCTCCGCAGAGTAGCTGAAAAACTTGGTTTATACTCTGACTTCTTTGATGCAGAGAAAAAGCCAAAGTCAAAAATGGTCAATATAATAGTAAACGGAAGACAGTACAAGGTTAAAGAAGGATCCAACCTGCTGGAGGCCTTGCTATCTTTAGGTTTCAAAATCCCACACCTGTGCTATCAACCTGAGCTAAGCCCGGCTGGAAGATGTAGATTATGTCTAGTAAAGATTAAAGGCAAGAAAGGCCTTTTACCTGCATGTTGCACCCAAGTAGAGGATGGCATGGAAGTCATAACTGAAGATGATGAGATTAACCATCTCCGTAGGTTAATTTTAGAGATGATCATGGCTGAATGCGATTGGAAGATTCTGCCCCGAAGAAGCGAGCTACAGTATTGGATTCGCAAATATCATATCAATGAATCCCGCTTTGAGCTCTCGAAAAAAACTGAGCCGATCGATGAGTCCAGTGAGGTTTTTATAAGAAACCCAAACATATGCATCCTTTGCGGGCGATGTATCCGTGCCTGCGCTGAGCTTTCGGGTCAAAGAATATTAGATTTCGCCTATAGAGGAAGCAAAACACGCGTCGTTGCTGAACTTAACAAGCCAATAGGGCAGACAGACTGCGCCGTCTGCATGGCTTGCGTCGATTCATGCCCCACTGGCGCATTAGCTCCCAAACTAATTTATCAAAAAACATTATGTTAGTTACGTTTAACTGAACTATTCCTGTATCCGTGACATTTTGATAGATTAGTGCTAAACGACGATTTTTAAGACATTTCCCTTCAGTAGCCCCAACTATTCATTTCTTACAACCAAATTCTCCGATTCGCTTCCAACGGTTCTGGCTTTTCTTTTTTAATTTTCAGAGGCTATTTTTTCTAGTTCGGTTAACGCAGATTAACTGGACTGAAAAAGCCTAGGGCAAGTTCCGTTCGTCTTCATCAAATATGAAATTCTCGATTATTTGTCTCAACGGTTTACTGAAAAGTGCCCGAAGATTCTCTAGAATATCTAGTCCATTCTTAGTTATTGAGTAGTACTTTATGTTTCTCCTGCCCTTACTTGTCCACTCTCCTTTTATAAGCCCCTTTTCCTCAAGCTCATAAAGTATTGGATAAATCACGCCTGAGGTGAATTTCAAGTCCGTAAGATTATAGATCTCCTTTATAATCTCGTATCCACACATTTTTCTTCTGCTTAGAAGCCAGAGTATTATAGCCCTACTTAAGCCCTTAACCGTAGTTCTAAGGAGTTTCTCCTCCGCGTCAGACAAAGCATCACCCATGCATTTTAAAATAAATTTAATATTTTTGGAACTTAAAATACTTAGGGTGGAGAGGACTATGGTCGAGGTTGCCAGGTCATTCTTTAACAGCCTAAACTTACTGATAGTACTCTGGCTCTTGTCAGCCAAGCCTAGGCATGGATACGAGATCATGAAGGAATTTAAGAGGCTGACTGGGACTAGCTTGAATCCGGGTGTGATTTATCCGCTTCTCCACTACTTAGAGAAGGAAGGATTAGCCATAAGCAAGTGGGTTAAAGAAAAGAATAAAGCTAGAAGGCATTATCGCCTAACTGCGAAAGGTAGGAATCTCTTTTACAGACTTCGAAGACTATTCAGGGAGCAACTAAGAGTCTTCACAGAATTTCTAATAGTCAATTCAGAACATCAATAATCTTCTCTCAGATGGAATAAGAGGACTCTCGTCTAGATGAGCTGAATATTATCCTGAAGATGAAAGAAGAAAATTAACGTTTCTTTAACATGCATTCAGCGGTATGAAGCTGCTAATGTTCTCTAAAATGTTGAAAGAATGTGTCGATTGGGTGGGCGTAGTGATTTAAGAATAAGTCTGAGATTCAAAATGCGGAAAAGTCGATAAAGGCTTAAAGTTAGGGATTCCAATGCCTATATTGGAGTTTTAGTCGCAACACCCCTATTGACGCCATGCTTCACAATGCTTCTAATAGGATTAATGAAATAGCCCTCGTAGGATAAGGAATTCATGATTTACGTTTCTATTTGGAGGGAATTCCGCGGAAAATATATCCGATTGTCTCCACCTTCATATGTAAGATTAAAGATGGAAAGGTTAGAGCGGATACTTTGCAACCTCACGGACCGGGCTTCTCTGTTGAAGGATGGAAGCCCTAATCATTTCACTCTTTAGCCTATCGGTATGAAACCTGATTAGAGCCTCTTATTTCTTTTGTTGTTTCTTATATTCAGCAATCTTTGAAGCAAATCTCCTTTTAAGATACCTCACGCAGGACCTCTGCATTCTCCTAATGAATTCTTCATCATTTTCCAGAGCGCAAAATTCATCTCTCAGAAACATTAAGCTTTTCGGAAGCTCTAGGGGGATCATTATGACTGGTTTTCCAATAGCCTTGATGAATTCCCTTTTAGCCTCCTCATACTTTTCTAACCTTCTCTCCTTGAAGGAGAGCCACTCCTTTATCTTCGTCATTCGCTCTTCCTCTTCCTCAATCTTATAATCCAAACCTTATAAGAATATATAGATTTGCGAATAGAAGCTGCGTGAAAGTCGTTAATACTCCAGCCTTAGTGAACTCCGCCAAGCTTATTTTGAATCCTTCACGCTTTAATGCTCCCAGAGTCATAATTGTGACTACGCCGCTTAATGGGGTAGCGGCGCCTCCCAAGTTAGATCCTAAAACAAGAGCGGACCATATTGGAATAGTATTCACCGCTCCGAGATCCCTTATTATCGGAGTGAAAGTTAATGCGACAGCTATATTGCTAACAACGGTGCTTGTAAGCCCACTGATCCATAAAAGAATTGTAGATAGGACAAAGGTTCCGCCTCCGGTCATATTCATGAACCATCCGGCAAGATCATTGAGTAATCCGGTTTTTTCAAGCCCTCCGACAATTATAAAGAATCCTCCAAGAAAGAATATTGTCTCCCAGTCTATACTTCTAAATACCTCTGTGGGGTCAACTCTGCCTATAGCTAATGCCAAGACAGCACATCCCAAAGCCACAGCTTCGGGCGGGATTCCAAGGCTCTTATGAACCGTGAAGAGACCTAGAAAAACCGCTAAGAGAATAGCCGACCATATCAGAGGTTTCCTATCTTCTATGCCCTCCCAAGGATCATACTTAGGCACTTCATTCTTTCCCTTTAACTTTGATTTATATAGCATATACAGGGTCAGTGTGGTGAGCATCCATAGAATAAGCTCACAGGGAGAGAGATAAGCTATAAAATCCGAGAAGCTTAAACCAGCTGATAACCCGATTATCATGTTGCTTACAGATCCAATCAGCGTACTGGTTCCGCCGAGATTAACCATTATAGAGGCTGAGACAAAATATGGTACAGGGTCATAATTCATAACCTTGCTTATCGCCGTTACAGCGGCTGCTATCAGCAGAAGGGCCGTTGAGTCGCTGAGAAACATAGAGACAGCCGCCGAAGTTATGCACATTATGACGAAGAGAACCCGCTGATCCCCTCCAGCAACCCTGATTGTGTATAAAGCTATCAGACGAAATAACCCACTTCTATACGCCACTTCCATCACAATCATCGTCCCTATGAGGAGGCCGAGTAGCTTCATGTCAATAAAGCTTGCAGCCTCCTCATAGGTGAAGACACCATAGCTTAAGCCTATCCACACGGTGAAGAGGGCGCCGATGAGAGCGGCCACGGACATAGGAACCATGTCGGTGGCTATAAGTAGCAACGTTAAAAGATAGATCATGATGAAACTAGTTGCTGTTGTGTTCATTCCTCCCCCTCCGATTTCTTCTCTCTTCAATGTGATTGCTAATCCAGTCAGCCATTCTCCGCGTCTTTTCGGATAGAACCTCGTGTATAACTCTGCCTATGTCATAGATTAGGATCAAAAATATTCCAAGAGCAGAGATGCTTAATATAGCATTTAAGTATCCGCCGACTTGGGGGATGGAGGATAAGATGGGTGAAGCCGCCGTTACCAATAGTAGTGTTAAAATAATATACGTTATGTCCCTTGCCACCCTCTTTAGAGGCTTCTTCTCCTTAACCCCCAAAGTTTTCAGGAAGATCTCAGTTGAGACATCGGTAAAGAATAATATGTCGGACACAGCTCTTATAAGGAATAATATCATGACTAATGTTGCTGTTAATCCAATTATCGAAGAGACCGTATTAAAGGGAGGAGGCAGATTTATTCCGGGAATAATTATGCCTTTAACGAATAGGGGGCCTATCTGACTTATGATCCAAAAAAGAAACGCAACAGTGACGTTAATCAGTATCCTGGGCAATCTACGCCTCACTTCGTTCCTAATGGATCTTCTGCGCATCCGAAAGTTCTCCCCGTGTCGATATTTAGTCTACAAAGAATTTAATAAATATTAGCTAAAAGAATAAGTTTGGTTATCTTTAAGGATGAGGAAATGTTAAACTCTTTAGATACTGGGGTTGAATTATTCGTTGACTGAAAGCTTAACATTTATAGGTCACGTCTCAATCGATCACGTTGAGACCGTTAACGGAGTCAATACTCAGCCTGGAGGAGCGGCTTTATATGCCGCGGTAGCTGCGAAAACACTTATTGACAATGTCCGTTTGGTCTCAGTGGTAGGTGAAGACTATCCATATAGGGATATTTTGAGCATGTTTCCAAGAAGATTCATAAAGTACTCTAAGATGCCTTCCACTAGATTTAGAATAAGGTATGATGAGAAGTGGGAGGCAGAGTATCTTGAGGCTGCCTATGGTGCTGGAACTCGAATTTCATCGTCAATAGTGCCTTCAAGAGCTCTACTATCAGGTGGCATAGTTCATATATCTCCGCTTCCTCCGACGAGAGTTGAAAGAATCATTAGAGAGATCCGACAGTCGCCGAAGGTTAAGATTTCAATAAATGCGTGGCTCGGATATATGAAGACGAGAAGGAATAGAGAGATTCTCAGAGGCATGGCTCAAGAAGTCGATTATTTCATCCTGAATGATTCTGAAGCTAAAGCCTTGGCAGGGGTTGACTCATTATCCCTAGCGATAAAGATGTTGAAGGCGAAGACCTTGATCGTCACGCTGGGAGAATTCGGAGCTATAATCTCCTCTGAGGAGAGCGGTGTCCAGATGATTCCAGCACTGAGATTTCCGGTTGAAAGGATAGTCGACACAACAGGGGCTGGAGACGTATGGTGCGGCGCCTTCCTAGCTTCTCTGCAGCTAACGCGGGATTTGGTTAAATCCGTGACGGCTGCATCGGTTATCTCAAGCATAAAATGTACTGGATGGGGCTTCAGTAAGCTTTTAAATCTCAAATTTAGAAATGTAAATCACATAGTCGATTATGTCATAGGGTTAAGAGAGGGAAGCCTCCAGAAAAGAATTATAGATTTTTTATCTAATTATTAGGATGGCTTGCAATTCTATTTTATAGAGCTCTTTCAGCAGTAGCCTTAACTATCCTTTTGATATTCTCTTCAAGATCCTTGGGAAGTCCAAATATGCTTATATCCATGAATCCTCTCACTATCAAGGAGGCTGCCTCTTTCTCAGAGAATCCCCTAGCCATTAAGTAGTAGATTTCCTCCTCAGCGATCTTTCCAACAGCAGCTTCATGGGAGAGCTCAGCGCCTTGAGCCTTAGCGAGAAGCTCTGGAATCGTGTAAATCATTGCTCTATCTGATAATAGGAGACCCCTGCACTCCAAGTGTGCTCTGCTCTCCTCATGCTCGCCTTGAAGCAGGCCACGAGCATATATTTTAGCATTATCCGTCGCTATCGCCCTAGTTATTATTTCCCCTCTAGCTTCACTATTCTGAAGAATAACTTTGGAACCTACGTCTATACGCGAATCTCCGGATCCATATATTATGTTGTTAAATTCAACTCTAGAATTGACTCCCTTACAGTATGCAACCGGATACATCTGGAGACTTTTAACTGGCTGAAAGAGCAGATAGTTACTTACGAAGGTAGCATTATCCCCTATTAGAGCTGCTGATCTTGGACGCGAATCGAAGTTTCTATTCCACGCATGAATCATGGTGAAAGTTAACTTAGCATCCTCCTTTATATAGAACTCAGAGATTCCAACATGCAGGCCGCCGTGAATATTTGGGTGAACGGCGCATCCAGTTATTATCTGAGCTTCAGAACCAGGCTCGGCGATCACAACGTTATGAACGTTCTGGTTGAGATAATCTGTGAAGACGAAGAGACAGGACTGCAATGGTAACGTGACCTTCTGATCCTCTAAAATCCTTATAAAGTATCCGTGATCCCACTTCAAATATGCTAGGCGAGTAAACTGATCCATATCCTTACTTACAAGCCTCCACCAATACTTCTTGAACCAATCGTATTTCTTCATTGCTTCTTTCGTGCTCATAACTTCAATTTGCCCCTGAAATGTCCTCTGGATAGCCTTAGAGATGACTGAGTGATCTATCTGAAAATAGGTTGCTGCACGCGAATTCTCTGGTACAACACCGACTTCATAAGCTCGTTTAATTATCTCGTCTGGAAGGTTCGAGAGAGCGCAGGCCTGCCATTTCCTCGGCTTTCTTGAAAGTCTTGAAGCGAAGTTTTCTAAGAGTTTGTCTTCGTTTCTCTCTTCTCTATTTTTCTTCTCATTGGACATTTATAACACCAGCCGTATCCTTCAGTAAGGATCTGAGTCAATATTTTAGTTGGGCTTCCTGAGCATACTATTGTGCCTTGAAGAATTACGTGTGCTATGTGAGCGTTTATGAAGCGTAGGATGTAGCCCTGATGGGTGATTATCAATCCCGATTTGTCTTGAAGCATATCATTTATGGCTCTGCCGATTATCTTAAGATTCTCGACATCAACTCCAGAATCGGGTTCATCTATCATAAAAAAATCTCCCTTCTGGGCCATTATTTGGAGAATTTCAGACTTTTTGATCTCTCCTCCTGAAAAGCCTAAGTTTATGTCTCTATCTAGAAGGTCTGGAGAAAAGTTCACTTTTTTGAGAAGATTCTCAATCTCTTTTATACTGGAGGTCCAGTAGCCTATTATCTCTCTAAGCTTAACTCCTCTGATAGCTGGAGGATTCTGAAAGGCTACACTTATGCCTAGCCTAACTCTCTCATTGATTGGCAGATTTGTTATGTCTCTTCCTTTGAAGATAATCTCTCCTGATAATACCTTATACGCTGGAAAACCCATTATTGTCATTAAAAGCGTGCTTTTACCTGAACCGTTCGGCCCAAATAATACGTGAACTTCTCCTTTGGCTATCTTTAAATTTACATCCTCAAGCACTATTTTGCCGGAGACCTCAACTGAAAGATTATTGATCTCAAGTATATTCTCGGTCACGTTTATTTATTCTCCTTTTCATGCTGAGGCTACATATCAATAGCTCTTAATTAATATTTTGAGGACTCTCGCCTTCTATGCTACGTGTTTATCTCTAAAATTGCTCATGAGAGATAAGATTTCAAAAATTATCTTTGCAGCAACT
>JAGGUU010000137.1 GCA_021158305.1 Candidatus Bathyarchaeota archaeon | reverse complement strand
CTCCATGAAGCCCATGATTGGGGGCTATGGCGTCCAAGGCGTGGCTGAAGAGATGTTCAGATCCGCTGCACGGCCGGCTTGTTCCAGCTATGCACATTGCAACGCCGCAGCTGACAAGAGACTCGAGGAGAACCCTGACACCCTCCTCTGATCCCGGCTTAATAATGTCTGCATTCTCCATCACATGCTCCGCGCTCATCAGGGCTAAGCTTGAAGTGTACTCTGCGTAGTACTCATTTTTCTTCTCGTGCGCTATCTTCCAGTCGCGGGTTGAAGTGATCTTAGCTATGACGTCTCCGCAGCCGCTTGCAGTTAGCCGATAAGGTGCCTTCATTATAATGGAAGTGTCAGCTATGACGGCGATGGGAGACTGTGCCTTAATCGAGTATGGCTTCCCCGTGCTCTTTATCGAGGCGAAGGGGCTGGCCATGCTATCATGTGACGCCGTTGTAGGGATGCTTACGAAAGGCACTCCTCGACGGGCTGAGCTCAGTTTAGCGATATCTATTTTTGTTCCGCCTCCTACTCCAAGAACCACTTGAGGCTTATATTTCAGTATTTCCCTCTCAGCCTCCTCTACATCATGTAGAGTTGCAGATTGTGAAGGAACTATGTAATAATGAACTTCGAGGCCTTCTTCTCGCAACAGATTCAGTACCTTCTCTCCAGCGATGTGGAAGGTCTTAGGCCCAGTTATTACTAAAGCGCTTTTTATGAAGCCAAGGGACTTGCATATCTCAGCAACTAGCTCGAGGCTTCCATTTCCCACAACTATCTCTCTTGGAAGTCGCATGCGGTGAAGGTTGAGGCCCAACTATATTCATCTCTTTAATGCTTCAGGAGAATGCCGCAAAAGACAGTTAAGCATCCACAATATTTTAAACTTGTCTTTTTTTAAGGTTTTTAGGACTGAGCATCCGAACGATTTAAATCTAACATCCTCATATTATTTCCTTCAGACTTTGCTCTCTTGTCAGCCAAGTCAAGCATTTATGGATAATTCTCGGAGAAATTGCGGATGCTGGAAGGAATAGACAAGTTAGTATTCAAAGGAACAACTACGATAGGTGCTGTCAGCAGGGAAGGAGTGATCCTAGCCTCAGATACGAGAGTAACCATGGGGTCTCTTATAGCACATAAGAAGGGAAAGAAAGTCTACAAGATAGATGATTATCTAGCTATGACCATCGCTGGAGTCGTGGCTGATGCACAGAAGACAGTAGCAGCTTTGAAGGCAAACGCTCAGATGTATCGCATGCAGAGGAGAAGACCGATGCCTGTAAGTGCGGCTGCACGTTTAGTTGCAAATCTCTTCTTCTCATATCGTCTCTTCCCGTTGATGGCTAGAATAATAATCGGAGGAATCGACGATTCCGGACCTCACTTATTCTCGATAGATCCATTCGGAAGTGTGACTGAGGAGAAGTATGTCGCTACAGGCTCAGGCTCACCTATCGCTTATGGAGTGCTCGAGGAAAGGTTTAAAGAGAATTCCTCCTTGGAGGAGGTTCTTTCAATAGTGTGTCGGGCTCTACGATCTGCCATGAAGAGAGATGTTGCAACAGGCGATGATTTAGATATCGCGATAATCGACAAGAACGGCTATCGGGAGCTCAGCGTAGAAGAGAAAGACAAAATACTAAAGTTAGTAGCTCCGCGTGAGAAAAGGGGAGAGCTAGGGCATGTCTTTAGTCAGCAATAAGCAGTCTGAGATAAGGAGGATGGTGCTGGAGCATCTTCCAAAGGACGCTGAGATCACCAAGGTTGAGTTTGAAGGACCAGCATTGGCAGTCTATACTATGAAGCCAGAGATTAGAATCACGCATAATCGGGCGATAACTGACATTGTCAGCATAATAAAGAAGAGGATAGTCATACGTTCAGATCCTCAAGCAAGGCTAAATGAGGATGAAGCGAGAAAAATGATAATGAGTATTCTTCCGTCAGAGGCCGAGGTAACAAATGTTCTCTTCGACCCAAGCTTAGGAGAGGCGATTATAGAGGCTAAGAAGCCCGGGCTGGTAATAGGAAAGAATGGTACAACATTGCAGGAGATTCTTGTGAAGACGCATTGGATACCGCGTGTGCTGAGAAGCCCGCCTATGACGTCTAAGATAATCGCTCATATACGCCACTCCATGTATTCGAGGAGCAAGGAAAGAAGAAGGATCCTTAGGAACGTCGGTGAGAGAATATTTAGGCCGCTGGTTTATGAGGTCGGAGATGTGAGAATAACGATGCTAGGCGGAGCTAGGGAGGTCGGCCGCTCAGCGATTCTCGTAGAGACTAGGGAGAGCAAGGTTCTTCTCGACTGCGGAATCAATCCCGGCTCATCGAAGCCCTTTGAAGCCTTCCCCCGCTTCGACGCTGGCCAGTTCGATCTAGGCTCTCTAGACGCGGTGGTTATAAGTCATGCACATCTGGATCACTGCGGATTTCTTCCGTTTCTATACAAGTATGGATATGATGGGCCGGTTTACTGCTCGATTCCTAATCTAAGCCTCATGACGCTTCTTCAGCTGGATTATTTAGATGTCTTAACTAGGCAGGGTCTGCCGCTTCCATACGATCAAAAAGACGTACGGAGCAGTGTTCTACACACCATACCGCTGAGATACGGCGTAGTTACGGATATAGCGCCCGATATACGTCTCACGCTTCATAATGCTGGTCACATATTAGGTTCATCGATAATTCATCTGCATATAGGCGAGGGGCTCCATAACATAGTCTATACTGGAGACTTCAAGTACGGGAGGACTATGTTGCTTGAATCCGCATCCACGAATTTTCCGAGGGTTGAAACAGTCATAACGGAGAGTACGTATGGCGCGCCGGAGGATGTGATGCCTTCAAGAACCGAGGCTGAGAAGAGACTGGTTTCAATAATTAACACTACGCTGAAGCGTGATGGGAAAGTCTTAATTCCCGTCCCAGCTGTGGGTAGAGCTCAGGAAATCATGCTGATCCTCGACGAGTACATGAAGAGAGGCGATCTTGTGGAGGCGCCTGTCTTCATTGAGGGGATGATTTCGGAAGCTACCGCTATACATACAGCCTATCCAGAGTATCTATCCAGAGAAGTACGTAATGCAATATTGAATCAGGGAGAGAATCCGTTTGAATCCGAGTACTTCACGATAGTGGAGCATCCCAGCGCTAGAGAGGAGATAATTGAGGGGCCGCCGAGCATAATAGTTGCGACTTCTGGAATGCTTGAAGGAGGTCCAATAATAGAATATTTCCAGCAACTAGCTCCTGACAAACGGAACTCAATAATATTTGTCAGCTACCAGATTGAGGGCACTCTGGGTAGAAGGGTGCAGAAGGGGATTCCCGAAGTCTCCATAATTAACTCTGAAGGAAAGATTAAAGTCATAAACTGTAAGTTAGAGGTTCATACAGTTGAGGGCTTCTCGGGGCACTCTGATAGGCGGCAGATCATCAGCTACTTGCGTAAACTCTCGAAGCCAGAGAATATTATTGTGTGCCATGGTGAAAGGTCTAAATGTTCCAGCCTCGCTAACTACTTAGCTAAGAAGTATAAAGCTAACGCTATTGCCCCTGAGGTCTTAGAGACAATCCGACTTAAGTAGAGGTCTTTCTCCTCCATATCTTTACGAATGGCGGAGTCACTACGATGCGTTCCTCTCCAAGCCGCGCGATATCTCCGTTTATCTGCTGAACGAAGTCATAGAGTTCATTAACTGCCTTCTTCACATCCTCCATGTTCTTCTCCGCCAGCTTGCCGAGTCTTAGGATCATAATATTTCCTGAGAGAACCTCGTCTTTAATGGAGTCTAATTCCTCCAGAGACTTTAGCACCCAAGCTTTAATGTAAATCTTCTCCGGAGGAGTTGAGGCTTGAGGCTTTAAGGGGTACTCTGGGGGAGATGTAGACTTATCTTCTCTCTTTTCCCCTTCCCTTCTCCCCAGGATCTTCCCGATGAGGTCCCCCAACCTTATGTTTTCCAACAGTCCATCTCCTTGAAATGAAGAAGACCGTTACGTCTTAAAAGCTTAGCGCCTCATTTCTGGAGCTAACGCTGAGAAGATTCCTTTATTAAATCCCAAATATCGTCTCCTACATGATGAAGATTCTTAAAGGCCTTTCCTTTCTTCAAGTTTTTTAATTTCTCTGAGCAGGCTAGTGCTTGAGCCATCGCTATCACACGTCTGTTTCGTTCGTCAACGACGGCGACTAAATCGTTTTTCTCGAATTCCCCGTTGATCTCCACTATTCCGGGAGCCATAACGTCCGCTCCGTTGCAGATATGCGGAACAGCTCCCATATCAACCACTACCTTCGGAAGGCTATTTACGTACTTGCTGAAAACGAGTGTTGGGAATACTGTGTCTTCTGAGACCACGAGCATGGGGATTCCATTTATGAAATATATGTTTCTTCCCTTCACGTTTACAACTTCTATTCGAGGCTTACGTCCAAATATCTCTTCGGCTTCTATCCCTAAACTCTTAGAGACTAAGCGTAAAATGCGCTTTCCCTCCTTCTTTCTAAGGGAAAGACGCCTAATAGCCTTAGGCATAAACTTAAGTATGATCGTAAGACATATAAGCTTGCAGGTATCTGATACAAAAAACACAGAAAACATAAAGCTGATCGAAAATGGCGACTCAAATCTTAGAGAAAAGCATTGGGAAGACGGTTCTGATAAAGCTTAGGGGAGGCAAGAGCATACGGGGACAGCTAAAAGGCTTCGACCAGCACTTGAACCTTGTACTGGACAAGGCAGAGGACATAACAGATACCGAGAACGTTAAGGAGCTCGGCTTAATAATCGTCCGCGGAGATAATGTCGTAATGATCTCTCCGCCTCTGAGGTGATTAGGAGATGGGTAAGGGAACACCTTCATTTGGGAAACGCATGGGAAAGACTGTTCATATACGTTGTAGACGCTGCGGAAGAAGAGCTTACCACGTTAGGAAGAAAAGATGTGCTGCTTGCGGCTTCGGGGCCTCAACAAGAATTCGGAGATACTCTTGGCAGAACAAGAAAGTTAATCGGAAGAGAATTGTGTGAGAATGTCCCCGTAGACCGGAAATAGTTTAAATATGACGAGTGGAGAATTCATCTAAAAACGGCGGGGCTAAGTATGGTTAGGAAGGCTAGAATAAAGCTGACGAGCACTGATTACGTTAAGCTTGAAAATGTATGTAGGGAGCTTAAAGAGATAGCGGAGAAAAGCGGTGTTAGAGTAAGCGGTCCAATACCGCTTCCCACGAAGAGGCTCCGCGTTCCAGTTATGAAATCTCCATGTGGAGAAGGAACTAAGACGTGGGATAGGTGGGAGCTCCGCATCCACAAGAGGCTACTTGATATTGATGCTGAAGAGAGGGTTATGCGGCGAATAATGAGGATGCGGGTTCCGGAAGAGGTCTTCATAAGCATAGAGCTCATCTAGTTCTATTGTCTAGTTTTTCGTTTTAGAAGAGGAGAAAGAGCATAAGCAGAATTAGGGAGATGCAGAAGCTAGCCGCCCAAACCGTCTTGTTCCACCAGAAGATTTTAGCCCCGTCGAATATGCCTACTGGAATGAGATTTAACAGCGCTATCCATATGCTTAGCAGAGCTCCTGAAGCAACGCTTGTTGAGGAACATAAGGGATGAAGAGATGCCGAGTAGAGTAGGAACGCTAGGACAATATTTGTTAGGGGACCTGCAAGCGCTGTCTTCCCAATGACTTCCTTGCTTGCAACCCCTGAGACAACTACTGTTCCGGGCGATACAACTTTTATTAAAGGTGAGAAGATCGAGAGGGTTGTTAATGAAATCCCGATTACATTCAATCTGAACTCAGCCCATAGACCGAAATGTTTAGCTGAAATCTTATGTGCAAGTTCATGGGAGATAAAGAGGGTCATGAAGAGGAGAGCTGAGCTGAACGCTGC
This sequence comes from Candidatus Bathyarchaeota archaeon, assembly GCA_021158305.1. GTDB lineage: Archaea > Thermoproteota > Bathyarchaeia > Bathyarchaeales > DTEX01 > B63. The sequence goes on along the minus strand of JAGGUU010000137.1, from coordinate 3,041 downwards.
TAGGGGATTTTGGATGATGTATGCCACCCAGCTGAATCCTGGACCCATAAGAGATAATCCAACCGCCATAACCACCGCCGCCCCTATAGTCAGATGGTAAATTTCAGTTATGCTCGTCCATTCTTTCCGCATAGCCTTGAATGGATACATTATAGAGGGCTCTTTAACCTCATATCTGGGAACTGATATACGCTCCCGCTCAACTGAGGGGGGAGATCGGGTTCTAACTCTCCAAAGCTCGGGGCAGTTATGGTTCTCTGGAAGCCTATGATCCTCGCAGAAGTATTGGCCGCAGAAGGGACATTTGAATGGAAGCATAACGTCTCTGCCGCAGTAGTGGCACTTCAAGTCTCCATCAACTTCTATATTCGTCTTAATATCCAATTTGGCACTTGCAACTTAAATATTTGATTCCAAAAAAGACTATGTGAAGCGGAATATTCAGGACTGCTGAGTCTAAAAGGGATCTCGGGTTTGAGGATTCATGAAGAAGATTCCCGTGATTCTTGATACTGATATCGGCTCAGACATAGATGACACATGGGCGTTGGCGATGTTGCTTCAGTCTCCAGAGCTAGAGCCCAGGCTCATCGTCACAGAGAGCGGGGATACGGTCTACCGCGCAAAGATAGTTGCGAAGATTCTTGAAAGATCCGGACGTGAGGAAATACCGATAGGCGTTGGACTTCGCCTCGGCAGCGAAAAGGGACCTCAGCTATCATGGGTGAAAGATTATAATATAGAGAGGTATGGCGGAACAATCTGTGAAGATGGTGTGAAAGCCTTAATAGAGACGGTGATGGAATCCTCGGAGATGGTGACGTTGCTCTGTATAGGTCCGCTTACAAATATCGCTGCTGCGCTGAAAGCAGAGCCTAGAATAGCTGAGCATGCTAGGATCGTAAGTATGCTTGGATGCCTCTATAAGAGCCCGCTGGGCTATGGTGGAGGAGATGGGGGAGTAGTCGCCGAGTACAATGTCAAAAGGGATCCGAAAGCAGCCCAAACAGTCCTTTCAGCTCCATGGGACATAACTATAACGCCGCTTGATACGTGCGGCTTCGTGAAGCTTAGAGGAGAAAGATATCGGATGATACGTAAGTGTAGAAGTCCACTGATCAGAGATCTCATGGAGAACTATAAGATTTGGCTGAGGAATCGCCGTGAAGATTGGCAGAGAATATTTGAGACTGAAAGCTCAATCTTATATGATACGGTTGCTGTATACTTGGCGTTCTCAAGCGAATATTTAGTGATGAGGGGTTTGGGAGTGCAGATTACGGAGGACGGCTACACAAGAATCAGCAGGGAGGCTAGAAGGGTGCACTGCGCAATCGAGTGGAAGAATCTCAGAGCATTCAAGGATATGCTCGTGGAAAGGCTGACAAGTCAAGCTCACAGAAAAGATTAACCGTTAAAAACCTCAAGGAACATTAAAGTCAAAGAAGAGAACATGTCATGGCCGGGGTGGCCGAGCGGACAAGGCGCAGGCCTTGAGAATGATAGTTGAGTGAGCCTGTGGCCCCTTGAGGGCCGCGTGGGTTCGAATCCCACCCCCGGCGCCATATCTTAAGCCAAAGATAAGCCGTCTTATTGTTCTTTTTCTGTTAAAAGGCCGCTAAAAATCGGATTTGAATTTTATATGGCAGCTCTGTTCCGCACTCCGGCTTAAACCTTTCTCCTCGAAGATTTTCATGAAGGCACCCATTCTTCTTGGGAACGCTTGGGGAAGATATCTCAGAAGAGCTCTGCAAGGCTTATCGTTTAAGGTTGGGGCTCCGGTCACTGAGAGGGCTTACAGGAAATACATGGAGCATTCAGTGAGGACTAAAGGGAGACGATCTGAAAATATATAGTCATCATTATTTTATTTTTACGGAGTACTTAAGATAAATGGAGAGATGAGCCTTATTGTGCGGCAATATGGAGGTTTCTTCTAATAGAAAATGGGGAAAAATAAGCCTAGGAGGATGAGGAAGATTCCTTAGTGCTTAAGGTTTTGGAGGTCTTGGCTTAGAAAATCTGTACGTGAAAAACTAAGGTGAGAATCCTTAAAGGCTTCTTTGATATACTTTTGTCTCTAAGCCTATTACGGCGGATATTTTGTCTTAGGCGTTAGTGCTCCGGCATGTACATGTCCTCCTCGATTATTTCTAGGGGTTCGCTTTCTTCTTCCCAGTTCATTGTGTATCCTCCGAGATAAGTACCTATTATGTCGCCTATCAACGGGACAAGAATCTCTCGTTGAAGATCTAAATTTGAAATATTTACGCCTTCAATGGAGGAATGTAAGGCGATCATTCCCGCAAACCCGATCAGAGCGGGGAATAATAGGATGATCCGCAGATTTTCCTTAATCCTATGTCCCGTATATAGTCCTCCAATAAAGCCACTCGGTAGGTAAGCAGCTCCAAACATAAGTAAAAGCATAGCATTCGTGATTTCTTGGAAAGACATTAATCCGTAGCAGCCGAGGCTATATAGGATTACGCGAACTAATCTTGGCAGAATTGAGGAGGAGGTGTACATGGCCAATAGGCAAATTACACCTCCGAGAATTATGTGAATCAAATTATAGTATCTCTCATAGTATCCTGAAAGATCTAGATCCATATGTGCCTTCTCACCCCTTTATTTTCGTTGAATTTAATATGTATTGAAATTCTTCATAAGCCAGATCATAATCCATTTCTATTCCGTGATAGGCGATCTGGATGATCTTGTCGTTGACAGATGACATAAACATCCATGTCCAATCATGAGTATCCCCTCCCTCATCAACGTATCCATTTATTATAATGAAGGTCGAATAGGTCATATTATAACCTGATACGATCCTAGTTCCATTCTCGATGAAACGAAGCCTCACATTACTGCTTCTCTTCATAGTCAAATTATACAGCTTTTCTATTTCGAACATATTAACTGAAAAAGCATCGCTTAAGTTATTCTGCGTCAAGTAAGTTTTCGTAGCGTTTTCATCATAGATCGTGATAAGCATGAGCACGCGGAGATTTAGTGGGGCGATCACTAAACCATAT
>JAGGUU010000089.1 GCA_021158305.1 Candidatus Bathyarchaeota archaeon | reverse complement strand
TAAGGCCTTAGCAACCGCCAAGGCTGTTTCCTTAGCTCTTCCAGACCAGTCCTGATAAACCGCGATCAACGCGGGAACCCCGAATCCTTCCTTGTATGTCTCTCTAAGCCGCAATCCTGGACTCTTCGGGGCGACCATTATCACATCAACATTTTGAGGCGGAACAATCTGCTTAAAGTGTATGTTGAATCCATGCGCGAAATCCAGCGTCTTCCCCTCAGACATGTGAGGCGCTATCTTCTCTCTATAGACTGATGGCTGAATCATGTCTGGAATAAGCATGAAAATTATGTCAGCTCTCTCCGCAGCTTCGGAGATTGGATAAACATCAAATCCATCTTTCTTAGCTCTCTTCCAAGAGGCTCCTTCAGGCCTAACACCAACTATCACGTTTAATCCAGAATCCCTCATATTCTGTGCCTGTGCATGTCCTTGACTGCCATATCCAATGACCGCTATAGTTTTATCTCTAATTGGATCTAACGATGCATCTCTATCAAAATATATCTTCACCATTCCTCAACCACCTCCCACTAAATCCTTCTATTCTCAAACCCCATACAATCTATATTTATTCCATCTTTGTGGATTTCATTCCTCTAGGAAGCGCGGTTATACCCGTTCTTGCAAGCTCCTTTACGCCGAAAGTCTTCATAAGCTCTATGAACGCCGTTATCTTCTCCGAGCTTCCAGTCATCTCAACGATTAATGAATCATGCGCTACGTCGACTATTCTTCCCTTAAAGATCTCTGTATAGTTTATCACATCTGATCTGACTGCTGGATTTGGAGTATTGATCTTGATCAAAGCCAGCTCCCTCGATACGGTGAATTCAGGATCTAAGATGCTTACCTTAACTACGTCGAGGAGCTTATTTAATTGCTTAACCACCTGCTCAACTATTCTCTCGTCGCCCTTTATAGTCATCGTCATCCTAGCTAGACCTATCTGCTCAGACTCTCCGACGGTTATCGTTTCGATGTTGAAGCCCCGACGCCTAAACATGTTTGAAACTTGATACAGCACGCCGGGCTTATGCTCAACGATCGCAGAGATTATATACTTTTCCTTCGTCTCCATTCTCATCTCTCCTTAATTATCTTCGTGATTTCCTCTCCTGGAGGAACCATTGGGAAGACATTTTCTTCGGAGGAGATCGGAACATCTATTACCGTCGTAACATCGCTCCTCAGAGCTTCCTTAACTGCATTTCTGAACTCCGAAAGCGAACCCACATAGATTCCTTGGGCTCCAAAAGCCTCTGCTAGCTTGACGAAGTCGGGCGTTTTGCCTAAATCTATGGATGAGTACCGTCTATCATAGAAGAGTCTCTGCCACTGGGCAACCATCCCCAAGAACCTATTATCCATTATTATGACTATCACTGGAATCTTTTCAGTCACGGAAGTCGCTAAATCCTGCTCAGTCATAAGAAAGCTTCCGTCCCCCGCTATGTCCACAACTGGCACGTCTGGACAAGCAACTTTTGCTCCAAGTGAAGCTGGGAACCCAAAGCCCATAGTTCCAAGCCCTCCAGAGCTTATAAAGGTCCTCGGCTTGTACATCTTTAAGTATAAGGCAGCCCACATCTGGTTCTGCCCAACCTCAGTCGTTATTATTGTATCTGCTGGCAACAGTTTTCGAAGCTCCTTCATCAAACGTGGCGGAGATAAACCCTCTTTTTCGCTCATCTCCTCATGTTGCTGCTTAAGCTCCCTAATCTTCTTCATCCAAGCCGTTCTCTCCCTCTTCTTAAGTTTTCGAAGTAAATGTTTGCGTATTGCCTTCAAAGCTCTCTTAGCATCCGCAACTATAGGCACATGTGGCTCAATATTCTTGCCTATCTCCGCCGTATCTATGTCAATGTGTATTATCTTTGCGTCTGGACAGAATTTCTCAGTCTTTCCAGTTGTTCGATCTGAAAAACGCGTTCCAACCGCGAGTAGAACGTCAGCTTCAGAGACTATAAGGTTAGATGCTATAGTTCCATGCATGCCCAAAAGTCCAAGAAAGAGCGGATGATCTTCAGGCATGCATCCTTTTCCCATCAGAGTTATCGCGACGGGCGCCTGTAGGAGCTCAGCGAGAGCTACAAGCTCAGAGGAAGCGCCGGAAGCGATTACTCCTCCGCCAGATATTATGACGGGTCTCTCGGCATCAGCTAGGAGATCAGCTGCCCTCTTTACTTGAAGCGGATGCGGATCATAGTTCGGCTTATAGCCCCGAATATTAATGTCATGATCAAATTCAACATCGTCAGTCTCTATCTGTATATCTTTAGGTATATCCACAAGTACAGGTCCAGGTCTTCCGCTGGAAGCTATGTAAAAGGCGGCCTTAACAATTTTTGGAATCTCCGAGGCCTTCGAGACTTGGAAGCTATACTTCGTTATTGGCGTAGTTATTCCCACTATATCCACTTCTTGGAAGGCGTCCTTGCCAATCATTGGTCTAGGAACCTGACCGGTGAAAGCCACTATCGGCGTCGAATCCATATATGCATTCGCTATTCCAGTCACCAGGTTCGTTGCTCCAGGACCCGAGGTAGCCATACACACTCCAACTTTCCCGCTTGCCCTTGCATATCCATCAGCTGCATGAGCCGCGCACTGCTCGTGTCTCATCAGTATATGCCTAATATCCTCGGCGTCATACAGTACATCATGAATCGGTATTATTGCCCCTCCTGGTATTCCGAATATGACATCTACATGTTCTCTCCTTAACGATTCTATTAGAGCCTTAGCTCCGCTCATCCTAGTCATCTATTACAGCCTCCTTTGACCCTCCCAACAAAAGACGGATAAAACGTATTTCCCCGAGAGCCGGCGTATTCCTTAGAAGCGCCTAGTAAATTCTCTGTGAAAGATGCTGATTCACTTGAGGAGGAAATGATTCCTCCATACCCGGCTATCCCTCACTTGTCTGCCCTCCGAGATGACGAAGCACCAAAGTACCTATTAGGTACATGCTTATAAGCTTTTTGAAGACTTCTTGTCCTCATATGTGTATTATGATTGCTCATCAGTAGATTCATGCCCTTCAGCATAGCCTCAACGCTCGCCATCACTATGTCACCGTGAGCGCCCATGGCTGTAACAACACGATCTCCTCTGCTAAGCCTAACAGTCACTTCCACAAGAGCATCCGTTCCCCCGGTGATCGCATTCACATGATACTCTTCAAGGCGGATAGGCTCAACCGCGGAGACAGCTCTCCTTATCGCTTGGATAGCTGCATCTACAGGTCCAATTCCCGTAGCGGCTTCGGTCAAGTGATTATTGTTAAGCTTCAGCTTCACGGAAGCCGTCGGCGTGACTCTATTTCCCGTCACCACCGTTAACTCTTCAAGCTCGATGACTTTATTTGCTGGAAGATCCATCACGGATTCAGCTATAGCATACAAGTCAGCGTCGGTGATGAGTTTCCCCTTATCCCCTAATGCCTTCACTC
>JAGGUU010000097.1 GCA_021158305.1 Candidatus Bathyarchaeota archaeon | reverse complement strand
TCTGTCTCTTCAACGATATCGCCATCCTAATTAATGATCTTCGTAGGAGACGAAAGATAAAGCGAGTACTAATACTAGATTACGATGTGCACTTCGGAAATGGAACAAGCGACATATACTATTCTGATGGAGATGTACTCTTCATCTCTCTTCATCAAGATCCCAGAACAATCTATCCGGGAAGGGGCTTCATCCATGAAATCGGCTCCGGGGAAGGGAAAGGATTGAATGTTAATGTTCCACTTCCAGTAAGAACAGGTGAAAAGTCTTACCTTTACGTTTTAAAGGAGATCTTTCCGCCATTAGCCAAAGAGTTTAAGCCCGATATAATTATAGCCAATGGGGGAAGCGACGCTCACTTCGCAGATCACCTTGGAAGCCTAGGTTTAACCGCCCGCGGGTTCTTCGAGATCTCCCGAATGATACGTTCAGTCTCAGAGGAGATCTGTGGGGGAAGAGCCGTTTTGCTCGTCGGAAGCGGATACAATATTGATGTTTTACCATACTGTTGGTACGCTTTAGCTCTGGGACTTATAAAGGCGGATGTTAAAGCTGAGGAGATAGAGGATTTTTATCCTCCTCCGCCGCACCCATGGCGAAGACTTGAAGAAGTTAAAAGTATACTGGGCGAGCTAAAAAATATACTGGGCGAGTACTGGAGTTGCTTCTAGTTACTTTACAAGTTCAAGTACCTTTTTGAACTCTTTGGTTCCAGCCCTACGAAGAATTTCATACATAACCATCTCAGTCGTGACTATAACGGCTCCATGCTGCTTCATTCTTTCAATGGCGATCAACTTATCCTCGCGCCTACGAGAAGATACGGCGTCATAAACTACGTAGACATTGTAGCCGCTTGTCAGAGCTTCAATAGCCGTCTGGGCAACACATATATGTGCCTCTATACCTGTTAATACAAGGTTCTCCGCACCTGTTTCGGAGAGTCTTCTCCTAAAATCTGAGGAAGCCATACAGCTGAATTCTATCTTCTCTATGGGCTTAACCCGCAGTAAGTCTCTTATCTCCGGGATTGTCGATCCCAAACCTTTCGGATACTGCTCAGTTGCTATCACTGGAATCTTCAAGACCTCAGCGAATCGTAGTAGCTTACGAATATTCTCTGCAAGCCGCTCCTTTTCATCCATCTTTACGAAAAGCCGCTCTTGAACATCGATCACGACAAGGACGGTTCCATCTTTAGACAGAAGAAACTCCTCAGACATGCGGCCACCACTCCAGAGACTCCTAGTCACCAAATCCCTTAAGAATCTAATCATCCATTCAGTATTTAGAATCCAGAAGAGATGGGATCTTCAGGCTTCATAAATTCTCTGAGAACAACCGTTGCATACGAGCCTTTATGAAGCGTAAACCTAAATCTGACAATTGTTCCATTGTCGAGATCCGTCTTGAACTTAAGGTTCATAATTGGAGCTAGAGCTCTCCTCAATCCGCCGCTTACACTACACTCCGGCATCTTCTTCATCTTGAAGTCTTGAGGCTGAATATCTTCTTGCTCAAGAATCTCCCTCTCAATCTCCCCCTGAATCCCGCCTGAGAGTTTCTGACCGAAGCCAATTATAGGCAGGGCTAGAGCCATCTTTCCATCCTTAACCTTCAATGAAACCGAGCCTATATTCCCCTCATCTACAACGATGAAGCTCTTTCTAGGCAGACCCTCATCTCCTATTCTAACAGCATAGTCGCCCTTCTGAACCTTGTTTAAGGGCATCCCTCTCTTTATCCTCTCGCTTAGAAACCTATTGAACAGGTATGATTGATAAGCTTGGATGAAGAGTCTGCGCAGATTTATCGGAAGTCTGCGGAAGGCACCAAGAAAGTCTCTCGGATACTTTGAGAGATACATCAACATAAGTCTTTCATAGAAGAGGCTTCTTGGAAATCTTTTCAAGGCGGAGTTAAAATCAACGTTTTCTCTGAGATAGATACGGGCGCTTCTGGCATGGGGAGATTCATGCATGCTTGGCTCTGAAAGGAAGACCATAGCGGCTTCTTCAAATTTCTCCTTTAGCAAAAGCTTCCCAACGATATGAGTTAATGGCCTAATCGTGCCGAATCGCTGATGACCGAAAAAGTTCGGAGCTCCGCCGAGGCACATGAGCTCCCGTGACGTTTCAAGAATCATCCTTTGAGTCTCCGAGCATCCATGCGGAATATTCCTCACAGTTATGTAGAACTTGTTTCCGAACAGGATTCCCGGAGTTATCTTCTCCTCAGAGAAACGCACTGGTACTAGTCGTATTTCCTCAAGATCTACCTTCGCCTTTTCCGGAGGAGTAGCTCCTATGCTCACGAACTGTGCAGTTATGGCTTGTGCATCCTTTATACCTGCAATCTCGATCATCTCAGGGTTCACATTTATTCGTTTAGCAATTCGCTCTATGGCTGAAAGCGTGTCTATACCCTTTTTAATTAGTATGCAGATAAGGTATCTTCCCCGTCTAGAGAGATCACGCCTTTCTTCTTCGAGGCGTATAGTGGCTTTCGATCCGTCGAGTAAGATCTCCTCAACAATGAAATCTTCCAGTCTCGAACGTATCCTGCCGCCTATGCCAGGAGTCGTTGAGACATACACTTCCATGCCAAGCTTAATATCAAGCGATGATGCTTGAATAGCCATCTTATCCTCCCAGGAATCAGTAGAGGGGAAGACTTCCCGTGATCTTATCAATGATCTTCTCTGGAGCAGGTCCTATCCCCAAAGCAGTCACTGTTCCAGGCGGAAGCTCAGTTAAGCCCATATCGGAAATTAACGCTGAGGGAATGCCGGCGTTCCTTGCTTCCTTCTCCTTTTCAAGAAGCTCATGTTTAGACTTCACTTTCAGGATTATCTTCCGTTGCCCCTCATCCATCCACGCTTTCCACCACGAAGGTTTCTTCCTCCTTGCTTCTTCGGATGCCGATATGGATGCGTGACATGCCTGAGCTATGGCTTTTCCGCAGCTCATATTCAGATCTTCCCTTAGCACTATCACTTGCTTGAAGCGAAACGACAAGTTTTTCTCAGCGAATATGTCCATAATTTACTTCACCAATCCCAACGGTTAAGTCGCCTCTAAAACTTTCTTGCAAGTTCTTAAATGGATCGGTTAAAAGGAATCTTGAGCTCTCTCGGGAAATTATCATCGTATATACATGCATATTAGAAACAGATATTTGCCCCGTATGGGAAGATGGGTTTAATCCTCAAAATGATGGGTTGCACAGCCAATCATATGTATGCATCTGGGAAAAATGGAGTTGATGATCTTTCTCTGGGAAGATTTAAAACTTAAAGGATGTGCATAAAACTGGATTACTATGCCTTATGGAAGTTAATGGCGGATCTGATAATCGATCTTAAAAGGGCAAACGTGAAGATCCCACCCCAAGTAATGACTGAGCTGCGTTCATTAAAGACATTGATAGAGATCTCCAGGATGGAGGGATCAGGCTCAAACGTGATCAGAAGAATCGAAGAATGCTTGAGTAACCTTGAATCTTACCTTACACCCGTTGCACAGGAAAAACTCGGAGACAAGTATATCAAAGAATTTATGAGGCGAATCTCAGAGGCGAGGAGGAGCGAGGCGAAGGTTAAATTGGAAAAAAGATTTTTAGCAGGAGTCCCGCGTGATAAGCATTGGATCCGTGTTAAACTGACTGAAGATACTCCTTTAGACCTTCTGAAGCGCATATGCTCAGATCTTAAGCTTGATCATAAAGTCCAAGAGGGCGACTTCCTCCTCATCTATGGAGATGATGAAGCACAGATCAAAAAATTTGTAAAGAGAATGCAGGAGGCGTTGGCGAGATAATGCCTACTGAATGCATATCACTAGGAGGGTTATGAAAAGAATGCCGTTTATAAAGAAGATCGAAGTTAACGGGTTTAAGACATTCGGTAAAAAGACAACGTTGGTGTTTGATAAGGGCTTCACTGTGATAACGGGGCCTAATGGAAGCGGAAAGACGAATATTATAGATGCTGTTCTCTTTGCACTTGGGGAGATGAGCGCCCGGAAGCTTCGAGCAACGAACTTTTCAAGTCTTATCTTTAACGGAGGACTGAATTCTAACTCTAGGAAAAAAGCAAAAGTCGTGATTCAATTTGACAACTCCGACGGTCGCCTCCCCATAGATGCGAAGACCGTCACTGTATCTCGTGAGATAGACCAGAATGGATACAGTACGTATCGAATAAACGGAAGAAAAGTCTCGAGATCTTACGCGCTGGAAGTTCTCTCTATGGGCGGGATAACACCTAATGGACATAACGTAATCTTGCAGGGGACGCTTACGAGACTTGCGGAGATATCATCACATGAAAGGAGAAAAATAATCGAGGATGTAATAGGCATAGCCCAGTACGATCAGGAGAAAGCTGAGGCACAGAAGAAGCTCGAAGCCGCGAATATAGCTATAAAGACGGCGATGGGACAGGTAGGAGAAGTCCAGAAGAGAATCGAATCCCTAGAAAAAGAGAGGAATGATCTAATACGTTACAACTTCATCCGGAAAGAGATAAACCGTCTCGAGGCAGTTAAGCTTTCCAAGAAAATAAGTGAAAACCGGAGGAAAATTGAGGAGTTATCCGAGAAGATACGTGGCTTGGAGAAGAAGCTGGAGGATCTGAAAAGGAGACGGGAAGACCTCAGATCGAGGAGACGGCAGTTAGACTCTGACCTCAGAAAGTATGGTTTTGAACAGTCAAAGGAAAAGCGGAACCAGATTCTCCAAATACAAGTGAGAATAGGAGAGTTGAGATCAAGGCTGGCTGAGTTAAGTAGCAAGATAAAGAGTGGAGAGTCTCTTCTTGAAGACTTCAGAAAGGCGAGAATAGAGTATGATAGCCGAATCGAGGATTTGAGAAAGAAGATAATCGAATCCGAAAAAAGGATTAAGAATCTCATCTCCGAACGAAACATCCTTCTCAAGGAAATATCAGACAAACAGTCAGTATACAACGCATTAGACGAGGAGGTAGATGAGAGAAGATCTAGGCTTGAAGAAAGGAACAGGGAGATCGAAGAAAACGAGAAGATTCTAGAGCGGATACGCGCTGAAACGATGAATCTAAGAGGCGCGGAGGCAAAGAGCAAGTCTAAGATTGAAGTTCACTCAGAGAGACTTAAGAACCTAGAGAAAAAGAGGAGAGAGCTAAAATCCTCCCTTGAAAGACTTGAAGAAGCATTGAAGGATCTACAAGATCTACGAAAGGAGCAGGAAACACGACTTAGCTCTTTAAAGGACTCTCTGCATCGAAGAACTAAAAGAAAGAGCCTTTTAGAAGCGCGGATCAAGGAGGCAAGTAAAGTAGAGGAGATCGCTCGAGAGGCAGTTGTAGAATTCAAGGCAAGAAGGGAATTCGTTGAGAAGGTCAATACTGAAGAACGCTCACTTAGATACATCGAGGAGCTCAGTAAAGAAGGACTCATAAAAGGAGTTCACGGTAGACTTAAGGACTTCCTAAAGATCCCAAGGAAGTATAGGCGAGCCGTAGAGGCGGCTGCTTCCGGATGGCTCAATTCGCTGATAGTCGACGATATGGATACAGCGTTCACATGTGTGGAAATGCTCAAAAAGACAAGGCTTGGGCGAGTAAAGATTATTCCCCTGAATGGACTGTCCGTAAGTAGACGAGGTGACTTTCCGAGAGATAGTGGGGTTTTTGGATTAGTCTTAGACTTCGTAAAGTATGATGAAAAATATGCTCCAGCCGCATTCTTTGTTCTAGGAGATACTCTGCTCGTTGCAGATGAAAAAACGGCTCTCAAGGCTTCTCATATGGGATTCCGCTCAGTAACCCTGTCAGGAGACGTCTTCGAAGCGGGTGGAGGAGTCGAAAGCGGCTTTTACCGTGCACCCCTAGACTTTTCCTCATTCGTACCTAAGGAATCCTCAATCAAAGCGCTTGAGAAAGCTGTTGACGCCTTGAGGAAGCTCATAGTCATTAGAGATAGGCACATTAGAGAATTCGAAGTAGAGATTACTGAAACCCAAGCTGAGATTGCTGAGCTATCAAAGGTAATGGGCAAGCTCGGAAGTGAGATTGAACGTGTCCGAAGAAGCATCAGCGAAACTAGAGCAAATCTAAGCACTGCCGAGAATAGCCTAAAGGATATCCGCAATATACTTCAAAAAGAGGAAGCCACGCTTAAAAATTATAGGAAGAGATTACGCGAGTTATCGGAAAGGGAGAATGAGGTACGACGAAGGCTTTAAGAGATGAAGAAGAAGTTAGACTTATCTGATCTGCAAGAAAGAGTTAAAAAACGCGGAGAGATAAGCAAAGTTCTCGTCGAGCTTAAGGAGAAAGCAAGCGTCATCGAAGCTGACATCTCATCCTTAAAATCGAGGATTAACACGTTTAGAGAAGAGCTTAGAAACGTCATCTCCAGGAGAGACACGATCATAAAGCGAATCTCCATGTTAGAGGAAGAGATTGAACGGGCATATGAAGACCAAGAAAAGATTCAAGCCGAGATTGCAAGACTAGAAAAGGAAAAAAAGATGCTATCAGATTTTCTGCTGAATGCGGAGAAGAATGCGGAGAAATTCACTCTTCAGATCGACAAGATAGATGAGGAACTGCGAATTCTTGAGGAGGAATACGAGAAGGTTGACGCATTCCTCGACGAGGCTAGGCTGAATATTCAAACCCTAAGCCTCCAACTGAAGAGGGATGTAGAGCGTCTCAGAAGCCTAGGATATGACAAGCCTCTACCAACTAAGTCGATAGATATCAGCAAGCTTGACGAGACCTTAAAGATAATGAAGTCTGAATTGGAGCGAATTGGAGCCGTGAATCAGCTAGCCTCTAAGCAGTATGAGGAGCAGATTTCAAGATACAAGGAACTTTCAATACGCATGAACGAGCTGGAGAGAGAAAAGATGGCGATAATCAAGTTCATCGAGGAGATTGAGGAAAAGAAGTATAGAGTCTTCATGGATGCTTTCAACAAAGTGA
>JAGGUU010000186.1 GCA_021158305.1 Candidatus Bathyarchaeota archaeon | reverse complement strand
TATAGATGACGTCGGGCTGAAGAACCTTCTCAATAATATAAACGGCTATAGCTGCTTGATTCCTGAGCTCGCTTCTGCTTCGGGAACTCGGCATCTTAACTCCTTGAATATACTCTGCCTCGTATGGCACCAGCATATATCCATAGAGTTTAGCTGAAAGACGACCTTGCCTAAAGGCTTCCTCATCAACATCCATAACCTCGGCCTCTCTCAACGGAATCTCTGAGCTTAGGAATTTAGCCGTAATATGTGCAGCGATCTCTGGATTGAGAGCGAAGACGGCGCTGTGCATCTTGACTCCTGTTGGAACCCCTAACACGGGAAGCTTTAGCCCAATCACGTCCATTATATCCCGCGCCGTCCCGTCGCCTCCGCAAAAAACGAGAAGATCCACTTTCTCCTCAATCATCATCTTAGCTGCTTTCTTCGTGTCATTAGGGCCTGTTTCATCCTTAGGCTCCCCTATGGTAACGCATTCAAACCCGATTTCCTTCGCTTCCTCTTCGCCCATCTTTCCCGCAGCGGCTAATAGGTGAACCTCACTGTGGATTTTCTTTAGATGTGAGAGAAAGATCTTCGCCCTAGCAGGTGCTATTGGCTTTGCGCCTAAGGCTATAGCTTTTCTTAAGGTTTCTTCTCCATCAGTTCCCTTGAGACCCACAGCGCCCCCCATACCAGCTATTGGATTAACTATAAAGCCTAACTTCTTCATGAAGGGTTCCTTCTGTTAAAAATAGGGGGACTGTTTCTGTTACTCTCTTACATGCCCGCGTCCAAGAACGAAATACTTCACAGTTGTTAGGTGCTGAACGCTCATTGGCCCGCGTGCATGCATTTTTTGGGTACTTATGCCAATCTCAGCGCCAAGCCCATACTGATTGCCGTCGGTGAATCGCGTCGAAGCGTTCCAGTAGACCGCAGCGGAGTCCACATCTCTGATAAATCTTAAGGCTTTATTGAAATCTGACGTGAGAATAGCATCTGAATGCTTTGTTCCATACTTGTTTATGTGGTTTATAGCTTCCTCTAAGCCGTCAACAACTTTAATCGCAATTATTAAGTCTAGATACTCAGTATACCAGTCTTCCTCCGTGGCTGGGATAACATTCGGAACAATTTTCCGAGTTTCCTCACATCCCCTAACTTCAACTCCATGTTTTCGAAGGGCCTCAACGATCATCGGAATGAATTTTGAGGCTATCTTTCGATGTACAAGGAGCTTCTCGGCAGCATTACATGTTCCCGGTCTCTGACACTTCGCGTTTATAACCACCTTTATGGCCATCTCTAAATCGGCATCTTCCTCAACATATACATGACAATTTCCTGTTCCAGTCTCGATCACCGGAACCTTTGCGTTTTCAATAACTGCTCGAATTAGTCCGGCTCCTCCTCTCGGAATAAGGACGTCAACATAATCTCGCATCTTCATAAGCTCGATTGCTGCGCTTCTCTCGGTTATCGGAACAACTTGAATGGCGCCTTCAGGTATTCCAGAATCAACAGCAGCTTCACTAAGTACTTTTCCAATCGCCAAGTTTGAGTTGATCGCATCTGAGCCGCCGCGCAGAATCACAGCGTTTCCGGACTTAAGGCAGATGCCAGAGGCATCCGATGTAACGTCAGGTCTAGATTCGTATATGACAGCAACTACTCCGAGGGGGACTCTTAGCTGACCTATTATTAGACCGTTAGGTCTAATCCACGTCCTGACTATTTCACCTACGGGGTCGGGAAGAGAAGCGACCTCACGTAGGCATTGAGCCATCTTTGATATTCTCTTCTCGTTTAGAATGAGTCTGTCGAGTAAGGCTTCTTTAACACCCTTCTCCCTTGAGGCTTTAACATCTTTCTCGTTTGCATTGAGAATTTCAGACGTATTCTCCTCTAATGCATCCGCCATGTTTAGAAGAGCTTGATTCTTCGTCTCTGTTGGAAGCCTCGCAAGCTCATATGAGGCTGTCTTCGCTTTTTTGCAGATTTCCAGTATTAATTCCCTAACCGTCAACCTGCCTTCTCCCTCATAAGAAACATCCGTTTTCTACTTATTACTTCTTTCTGTCTAATATAACCTAGAGTCTTCCTTATTTGGGAGGTATTCATTCCTTTAATTAAATTGATCTCTTCGCTTGTGTAGTTAACCATTCCCCTAGCGAACTCTTCACCATCCGGACCTACAAGGCTTACAACCTCTCCAATCTGGAAGCTTCCAGAAACAGCCTCTATACCGACAGCTAGCAAGCTTGCACCTTTCAGGATAGCCTCCTTCGCCCCCTCATTCACCTTTATTTGGCCTTTTGTACCTGCACCATACGCTATCCATTTCTTGATCTTTGAGATCTTCTTTCTTTCTGGCTTAAATAATGTTCCAACCGATTTTCCATCTAACAAGTCTAGGAGCACATTTTCTCTTTGACTATTTGCAATTACGAGTGGTATTCCGCTCTGCATGGATATTTCGGCGGCTTGAATCTTAGTTTTCATTCCTCCGCGGCCGAACTTGCTTTTTCCCTCGGCAACCTTCTTTATTTCAGGGGTTATCTTCTCAACGACTGGTATGAGCTTCGCATCTGGTTTTTCTGGACTCTTCGTATATAGACCGTCAACGGTTGTTAGAATCACAACCATGTCTGCTTCAACTGCGTTTGCTATTAGAACTGAGAGGATGTCATTATCGCTGAAGTTTATTTTCTGGCCTTTTGTTAGGGGGATTATCTCGTTGATTGATGTCACGTCATTCTCGTTAACTATGGGAATTACACCGATCTGGAGAAGTCTATCGAGGACATTACATGTGTGAATATAGGATACGCGATCAGCAAGGTCTCTTTCCGTTAAGAGAACCTGTGCCACCTTCAGATTGTAGGCTTTAAAGAATTCTCTATAATGGGACATGAGTATACTTTGCCCAGTGGCTGCACATGCTTGCTTGAAGACTATATCGTTTGGGTTAGGTTTAACGTTGAGCTCCGCTATTCCCGCGGCTATCGCGCCCGAAGTTACAAGAATTACCTTGTAACCCTTCTTAACTACATGTGCTATTTGATCAACTATTCTCTTCATAGATTTTAGGTCGAGGCTTCCATCATCTCCGACGAGGCTTCCGGTTCCAACCTTCACAACTATAAGCTTGCCAGCCATCGATAGAGCTCCTCTCTTCACCCTTTAGGCAGAATTATTCTTTTATTTCTTTCCCTCCCGGATTCCGCCGAAAAATAATTATTCAACGATTATCCACTTTGTCGTTGTGTTCGGTGTCTCTACATTGAAAAGGAGAATATTAGGCTTCATAAGGATTATACGTCCAGTTAATGGATTAATGATGAGCTTAGCCGTCTTCGTTGGAGCATGGTTGTCTCTAAATGTGCCCCTATCTCCCCATCTTCTGCAAAAGCTTCTTTTGGGAGCTTTAACGGCCTTCACTCTCTCTGGGGCTTCGATGGCAATAAATGACTACTGTGATTACGAGATTGATAAGATAAATGAACCAGATCGACCGCTTCCAAGCGGAGTAGTAAAGTTAGAGGAAAGCCTACTTCTAGCCGCAGCTATGGTGCTAATTGGTCTAGCCGCTTCATTACTCATAAATTTGAAGACGCTGCTGCTTGCGTTAATTTCTATAGTTGTCTCTACGATTTATGCATTTAGAGGTAAACAGACAGGGCTACTGGGAAATATGCTTGTAAGCTTCTGCGTCGCCATTCCATTCATATATGGAAGCTTCATAGTCAGTGATGCTATTGATTTGAAGATACTTCTCTTCTCTATGATGGCTTTTCTATCAAATACGGGTCGAGAGGTAACGAAGGGAATAGTTGACGTGAGCGGTGATCGAGCTAAGAATATAAGAACAGTGGCAGTAGTTTATGGTGAAGAAGTGGCTGCCACGGTTGCTTCAGCTATGATTCTCTCCGCCGTTATCCTAAGCATTGTGCCTCCAGTCATAAGCATAGTCTCAGCATGGTTCATTCCATTCGTTGCAGTCACAGATGCTGGTTTCATTCTTTCATCGGTGATGCTCATTCGAAATCCGACGCGTCAAAACGCAAGGAAGATAAAGAGTTTAATTCTTGCATGCATGCTAATGGGTATGATTGCTTTTATAGCCGGCAAATAGCAACAAATATTTTTTACCTAAGATGCAAAAGTATATTGTTAGTATTAGAAAAGCGGGGATAGCCAAGCCAGGTCAAAGGCGCAGAGCAAAAGGTTTGCGCGTAAGCTTCAGGAGCCTGTCCCGTAGGGGTTCGCGGGTTCAAATCCCGCTCCCCGCACCATAAAATAAAGATCGCTGTGACAATCACAAAATCTTACGTTTACGGTCTTTAAGTCATTCCTTAATACGTCCTTAATTTCCTAAGACGGCTCCGCAATTACATTCTATATTTAATCCGTCATGAAACTTAATCCGTGAGTAGTAAAGTCATAATTGACCGAGAAGTCTCACCGCTTTCTTATTTGCCAGATGAACTTCTGCATGAGGGATATATGATTTCTCATAGTTAAAAAAGGATGAAGTTTTTGGGTTTATTCAAAGGTGTATATGACTTGTACCGTTACTGAGATGCTAAGTTTACCTTCGATTATAGGCGTGCCCTTAAAGGCTTCTGCGGCAATATCGTATCTAAATGGTTGATATGGCTGATAAACTCTCTCGCTGACGGAGTATACGCCCGTTATTTTAAGCCCCAGAGTCTTGGCTATGAGCGATGCTTTGTTTTCTGCGTCTTTAAGGGCCGCTATATATGCTTTCCTCACAAGCTCTTCCCGTTTTTCTTGTGATAATTCGAAGGAGACGCCGCGGATCCTATTCGCTCCATTCTCTGCGGCTGCATCGATAACGGCGCCTATGAGGTTCATGTCCATGACTTTAACCGAGATCATGTTTGTCACTCTGTAGCCAACTATTTTTGTGTAGTTCTTGGGTGAGTAAATTGGTTGGATACTGTAGGATATGGTTTTCATATTCTCCTCGGTTATGCCTAAGCTTTTCAGAGCATTTATTACCGCATTCATTAACTCAGCGTTTCTTCTACTTGCCTCAGATGCTATCTTTCCCTCTGTCTGAACTCCAAGAATGATTGTCGCCTCGTCGGCTTGGGCAGATGCTGTTCCTGATCCGGATACAAGAATCGTATTACTTGCTTGCTGAGTTTCTGTAGCTGAGATTCTACTAGCGCTGATGGTGTATGGAATGCCTGTTGGAAACTGTGCAGATACGAGCTCCGTTTTCGGAGCATTGCTGAGGCTCCAATAATAGATCGCCATAGCAGATGATGATGTTGCAATGAAAGCTAGAATCAGTAGTATTAAGCGGCTTCTTTGAAGAGTCAATCTTTTCCACCAAGCAACAATAGATTTCCCGGCTAATAAATCCAGTTAATAGAACAGCTCGTTCTAAAATCTAGACGGCTACTTTAATCTTAGGTTGAAGCTTGAGTATTATCAGAAGATGGTGAGGCGGTGTGAGAGAGGTTGAATGGTCTGAAGCTATAAAGAGGAAGTATCCAGAGCCTGTTGTACTCGTAGTCAGCTGCGACTCTTCAGGTAAACCTAACGTTATGCCTGCAGGCTGGTGTACAGTTGCGTCGGCAAATCCGCCGATGCTCGCTGTGTGTATTAGTCATAAGAACTATACCCATGAGCTTATTGAAGAGACGGGGGAGTTCGTCATAGTCTTTCCAAATGAGGAGATGGAGGATCTCATCAGATATACAGGTTCATGCTCAGGGAGGGATGCTGATAAATTCGCTGAGTACGGCATAGAGACGATGAAGCCCAAGTATGTCAAGCCGCCTTTGATCAAGGATGCTGTTGCATGTTTCGAGTGCAAGGTTGGTGGAAAAATGACGGCTGGGGATCATACGATATTTGCAGGGGAAGTCTTAGCGTCATATGTTTCGGAAAAGTATAAGTATAGACTCTATAACTTCGGCGAGGGAGGATTCAAAACTATCCCATATGAGTAATGAAAGTATTCAGTTCTCTTTTTCTGTTAAAGCCATCTTAGCCTTCTAGCTCTTCTCTTAGCTCTCTAGCGGCTTGACACATATTCCTTAATTTTTCGAATGCCACTTCGGATGGGAGTAGTTTTAACCCGCAGTCGGGATCAACGTAAACTCTCTTGGGTTCAACTATGCTGAAGGCTTTCCTTATATTATCTTTTATCTCTTCCACGCTTTCTATTCTTCTGGTGTGGACGTCAATGCAGCCGAAGCCGAGATCCTTTGTGAATTCATACTCCTTGAAGATCTCTACATCCTTAAAGCCTCTATTCGCAAATTCAAGGTCTATTTGATCCACGTTAAATTCTAAGATCTCCGGGTAGATCTTAGAATAGTCACCGTAACACATATGCATCCCTATGTAAGCGTTCACCCCTCTAGTCACGATCTCTATGGAGTTCTTAGCAACTTCGATCTCCTCAGGATGCGTTGGAACCGCAGGATCGTCTATTTGAATATAATTCGCTCCCTCATCAACGAGCCTTCTTAATTCTTGATTAATCACCTCTGCCAGCGCATATACTGCTTCCTCGCGCGTTCTATAATATTCATTGAAGCTCCAGTCGACAAGCGTATAGGGGCCGGTTATTGGAACCTTTATTTCATGATCAGTTATCTTCCTAAGAAATTTGTAGTCTGAAACTGCAAGCTCGTCTTTGTAGCGGAGCTCGTCAACTATGGCTGGTTTGGGATAATAGTTGTTGCCCCAGACTCTCACTTCGCCGTAGATCGTGAATCCTTCTATGCGCCTTGCAAAGTATGATGTCATCTCATCCCGTCTCATCTCACCATCCCAGAGTATATCGACGCCGGCTAGTTCCTGTTCTTTAACTACGGCTTTAACAGCGTCATCATATGCTCGTCTCATAACTTTATCGGAAATCTCCCCTTTTTCATACTCTCTTATCAATCTTCGAAGCCAGTTTGGCTTAGGATAGCTACCTACAACTGTTGTTGGAAGCAATCTTCTATTCATTTATATCACCTACCGACCTGCATAGAACTTTAAGCTTCTCAGATGCCTTACTATAAGGCAGGAACTCAAGTCCCGTATTTGGGGAGACATATAATGTCTCTCCATCAACGATCTCGTCTATGGCTTCAACTTTTCGCCTAACCTGCTCTTCATCTTCCATCTTCGTCGTTCTCCCATCAACAACTCCAGCTTGAATTTCCTTATCCACACCGTACTCTCTCAGCAGATCAAGATTCTTCTCGTAGCCCTCTACGAAGTCTAAGCCTATAACGTCGACATTGAAGTCCAGCACTTCTGGGAAGATTCTTTCAGCATCACTAAAATAAGTGACCAAGAAGAATTTCGCGTCTACATCTTGCCTAATGACTTCTATAGCATCCTTCATGATGCTCAAATCTTCCTTTTCAGCGTAGAGTAATGAAGGCTCATCGATCTGGATGTATTTAGCTCCCCTCTTAACTAGTTCTTTTGCCTCCTGGTTCATTATATGTGCAATATCCATCACTAGATCAGCTTTGTTTCCGTAAAACTCGTCTTCAGAGAGGGTTGCAAGAGTGAAGCATGAGAGCACGGCTTTCATTTCACGTTCTATGCTGTACGCGACTCTGAATTCGTCGACTATTATGTTTCTCTTCCTTTCAAGCCTGGCTTTAACCTTCGGTATCCTGTAGTAGAGGTTGTTATCGAAGTATCTTACCAGCCCGTTCATTTCAAAACCATCGATTCTAGTTGCCAGATAACAGAGGAGATCATGCCAGAGAAGCTGACCATCAGTAAAGACCTTTACGCCAGCGTCTCTTTGTTCACGTATAACTTCAGCCACTGCCTTCGCGTAGGTGGCTTCGTCTATTCCCCCACCGCCTTCTTTTTGTAATCCCTCAACCTTCCTGAGGTATTCCCTAAACCATGGGGGACGAGGATAGCTACCTACAGTTGTTGGGATTACTCTACTCATAATTATATATTCCTCCAAAGTATAGTGTGCCCTTATCACATCGATTTGAAGGCTAGTCCATCTTTACCACGTACAGATTATTTAAGCATTTTTACTTCCAATGAGTATTAGAAAGCAAGATGCGAGAGTAAAGATAGAGTCTCAAGTGAAGATGAAGCCATATTTAAGGAGATCATATCCGTCCGCGAGCTATGGAGGAAATGACGATAGTAGATATCCGTTTCATATTCGTAGCTTCAATATATTCTCTTTAACTTTGAGACTCATCCATCTGCTTCAGGCTGCAGAAAACGCGTTTCTGTCGCAATTTACATACTTTTACGTATCGAGTTATCCTTCTAAGCAGAGTTTTCTCGTCATGTTTCGTCCATTCTTTGTTAGCTGGCTGTTTATCCATACTATGACCCTACTCAATGATCATTAGTGACTTTTTCAGGTCAAGATACTCATGGAGTGAAGAGGTTAAAGAAATAAAGAGGAAAGCGGAATCTGAGGAGAAAATATGAAAGGAAGATTCTGAAGGATGAATGTAAGATTCAAATCATTATGTGCACGTGCTTTTTATCCTAGAATCCTTTCAATGGCATCCTTTTCAATCTCTTCGATTAATGGGATTCCCGTTGCTTTCGCAGCTCTCTCTGTTAGAGAGACAAGGTCACTTCTATCTAAAAGATTAAGTTTCCATTTCCTGACTCCTGCCATCAGCTGCTTCAATCCGACTCCTATTCGGCCTGTTAGATAAGTATACAATCCAATGGCTCCCCAAGGAATATCTTTGAATTTCTCTCCGAAGGTGTTTTTCAGCTCAGGCGTAGATATGAAGAACTTATCCGGTGTATCTCCATACCTATTTCTGAAATCTTTTGGCAGCTTCCCTTTCTCTGCCAGTTCACAGAAGTATTCCGACTTCATAACGGCAGTTATTGGAGCTCTTCCCATCAATATCGCCTTGACGTATGGTCCTTCACCGAAGTTGCTCATGGCAATCGACTTGAAGATCTGTGTTTCATTTATGAAGCCGCCGGCCATTATGATATCTGGCACGTGTTTACCCTTCTTTCTAAGGATCTCAGCGCACTTTAGAACTTGAGCCTCCAGATATACCGTTGGAGTACCCATCTCATCCATCATGGGTACAGGGCTCATTCCCGTTCCCCCTCCGGCACCATCAAAGGTCACCGCGTCAATCTTAGCTTCTGAGGCGAGCTTCATTGTAAAGGCTACCACCGCCGGTCTATAGGCCCCGGTCTTCAACATTACATGTTTAGCTCCTTGCTCTCTCAGCCAGTCGATATCCTCCAGAAAGTCTCTCTCAGACGGCATACCCACTCTGCTATGCCTCTCAAAAGATGTAAAGACTCCGTCTTTGAAAGCCTCCTGAACAGTTGGGTCTTCAGGATCAGGATGAACAATATAGCCCCGTTTCTTAAGCATGATTGCCTTCTTCAAGTCCCGTATCCTTACTTCTCCTCCGATAGCCTTCGCACCTTGCCCCCACTTCCTTTCAATCACGTTGACTTCCAGTTTAGATATAGCATAGACATCTACGCCTAATCTTTGATCCTCAACGTTTGTTTGAACCGCTATATCGCCGTGTTTTCCATCCCAGAATTTTCTGAAGGCTTCAACTCTGCGTTTAAGCTCTTTGGAATATGTTACTTTTCCATTTGTGATGACGGCTTCAGGATCCATTCCACAGACGTTCTCTCCTATCGTTATGAGAATTCCTGATAGCGCCGCTCCGATCGCTAAGCCTTCCCAATTAACCCTAGCTACCTCCGTGGATCCATATGCACCTATGACTATGGGGAGCTTTAAAGGTATCCCCGCAACCTCGCTTGTAATATCCACGTTTGGAAAGATTGCTACATCGGAATCAGCCTCTATGCCCTTAGCGCCGATAAGAGCCGATAGAATGTTGAAGTGAGACCAGTCTAATCCGTAATCTTTCAAAGCGCCTGCTGTGCTTGCTCCGAATTGCTCCGGAGCAGGATATAATGCTTCCCTTCCTCTAAAGGCTGATAGAGAGATTTCGCATAGGAAAGGACACTCTTTTATGCATAGTGGACACATGCCGCTTATGCAGCTTACATCCTTTACACGAGTATTCGTTCTTGTCGTCGATTTAGCGTTTAAATACGAAGAATTCTGGAGGACTCTCTCAGGCATTTCGTTTTCTCTCCATTGAATGTTCTATAGAAAATTCTTGACATCAATATAAAAGTTTGGGCGTGATTATTATATTCATTGACATGCTCATTTGTTCATTCTTAAGAGAGCGGTTTTAATCAAATGCTTCCAGTCTTTCCAATGATTCCAGCAATGAGTTTAATCGTGTTATACAAGAATACCGAAAAGAATAATGGTTGTCCTCTTCGTCGCTGAAGGTCTTAGACGACTTATGACCCGGATTTAAAGGGGAAAGGGGTGATGCGGCTTGGCTTCACCATCCTCGGAGCAACATTGATAAGCATATCCTATTGGATGAATTTTTGTTTCTTGAGTGGAAATATCGTAGTTATGCCTTCTCCATCCTGACCTTAGCTTCCACAACCTCCTAAGGAGAGCATGAAGTTATAGAATGATATGCTGAAGGGATGCTTTTTGGTGTGAGAAAAAATGTATATAAACTTGGGATGGATGGTTAAAAATAGTCTCTTAATTTGGACTCCTTATGTGTATGAGCAACATAAGCGGGAGATTCGCTTTGTGAATAATCTGAGATTTCTCTCTGCCCTCTTCCTCCCCTAGCTAGGTCATTCTCCGTCTGAATTCGCCTTTAAGGCGGCTGGACAATAGTCTTTCTCTCTCGCTGATATCACGTGTAAAAAGGTCCTAGTTTTTCATAGATGAATAATCTCCAAATTTAAGAGTTTACTAGTCTCTTGAAGGGCGCTAAGCCAATGCCCATAGGTCATGGATATGTGCTGTGAACCTACAAGCAGTTCCGGAAGCCTCTTAACGTCGCCTTTAACATCCATGTGGATTATTATGCGGCAGTGAATTCCATCCTCGCTTCTCTTAACCCATCCCTCGACGACTAAGATCTTGCTTAATGACGAATCCATATTAAGCAGAGTCATGGGCTGGCCAGCTTTAATGTCAGCGTATCCCGTAACTCCAAATCCTCTGCCATGATAATCTCTTATTATATACTTCGTTGAAGCCATAGATAATGGTATTAGGTCGTGCTCGATTGTGACTTCTCCCTCCTCAGCTTCGAAGAGGCCGGGCTCATAGCCGAAGTTTCCCATCAGGACTGGTTGGCCGCTCACGGCGTGAAGCATCAATGAGGAAAGCATAGCTGTGATGTCGCCTTCACATGCGCACATTATTCCCTCATCTATGAGTCTGTCAAAGGCTAAGCATGGAACAACTGGTCTCTCCTCTGTGAATCGACCGCAGTTTATCGTTACTCCGTTCGCATCTTCTATTTCACACAGGTGTTTAAGCGTCAAATATACGCGGGCTGCATTCAATAGATCCTCTTCGCTCGGCTCCAGGATCTTCTCGAAGTCTTCCTTCCATTTTTCAAGTTCCTTCTTCACAGTATCGTCTGGAATTCTATCATAGTATCTGTAGAACTCATTTGTCTCAATATGTCTGACTCTAACTCCGAATCTCCTCTCGATTGCGTAGAAGTCCCATGGACCATTAGGAGCCGAGAAAGACGGTATCTCACCTATGTAAAGAAATCTGCTCTGCCTCAAAAACTTCTTCACTCTTAAGGCTCTCATGAAATCTTCTGTGGTCTCCCCTTCTATCATGGGCAATCCGTAAAGTGATAATGTGTAGATCTCCAATGGATTTCTGCCCATTGATCCTACAAGTAGGGCGTCATCGTCATATGTTAGAATCTCTCGAAGCCGCCTTAGATCCTTTTGACTATTTATAATGAATGGTTCTTTAACGTCCACAAAATCAAGTTTAATCTTCTCCTTGAATCTCTTAACGAGCTCTTCAGCCTCCTCCATTGCCTTCTGTGATCTTATTTCGGAAATTTGAGGAGTTCCCTTAACATCCGGAGAACAGACGCTTCCATAACGTTCACGATAGTGGTATAAGCCTACATAGACGGGTTTGATCTTAACTATTCCTCTCTGATCCTCCAATCTCATCTTCCTCCTTAACAAGTTCTTAACTGTCACAACTATTTCTTCATTAGTGTTTAAGAATGTTTATTTAAAAAAGTTGTGCTTTGTGGAATGTTTGGTATAGTCGAATCAGCCAGCCTACCACTTAGCTTTGGGAAAACTGACCTGCAAAGAGATTAAATGTACAGTGAAAGCAGCAAAAACTCTTGCTGGAGAGCGACATTCATCGTATCCGCTATATTCATTTAAGAAATAAGAAAATTGACATTACATGTATATTCCTTCCAACAGAAGCTTGTGGTAGCGATAGCGAGCGCCGCGACGATGACGATCAATGCCTTGAGACTTCCCTTTAGGTTTTCGATTTTCATCTATTCTCACCCCTTTTTGTAGATTTGTTCCACTCCCGACATAGCCGCTCGGTAGCCAAGATAACAGGTGATGGTGATGATGGCTACGGTTATGATGGTTGCCGTGGATAGGCTAAGTGACTTCGACGGGAAGAAGAGATAGGCGAAGATGGGTGAACATGTAGCCATCACCGTTGCGCCCATTAAGGCCATTCCTAGGAGAGCTCCTCGCTGGCTGACGAATCGAGCCCTTGGAACTTCTGTGAAGTCAGGGTAACGTGCCCCAACAGCTAGTCCCATTAACGTTGCTTCTAGCAACGTGGCGAAGCTTGTAATGGCTACTGCCAGCATAACCTCTAATCTAGGTTGAACCAGCACTTGAAAGAAGACTATGAGAATAGCTAGTGCACATGTTGAGGGCAATAGCGCCACGGTGAGCTTCGCCTTAACGATTTGCCTTGCTCCGAGCGGAGCTTTCAGCAGATTGACGAAGGCACTTCCTTCTTGACCGATGCCAACGAGGGATAGGAAAAAAGCGAGCAACAGTATTCCAAGCGCTGGCATCATGAAGAAGAGCATCTTATCCATCGCGGATGCTGTAGGGTTCCATGGTGTAGTGATGATTGTTACTATACACATAATAACTGGTATGGCGATCCAACTTGCCATCTCTTTTCGCCGTATCAGGGAGCGTAAGTCCTTCCGTATGAGAGCTGCTTCGGCAGCTGTGAAGCCAAGCATCCCGAGGAACCCTCTTTTCGGCGAGTATATCTTTGGAGGCGCTAGCTTGATTGAGACAGGAACTGAAACCCAATATTTTTCTCTTGTCTTCACGCTTATCCATAGAAATGCCAAGGTAAATGTGGCGCTCAATAATGTGTAGATGGTCATCCGGGTAAGGTCTACTCGGATGAAGTTCATAATCGCTAGGGAGGACCAGAGCATCGGTATGAACCATGCATTGCTGATGTTGCCGACGAACCATTGGATAAGCGTTTGCAAGACGTTGAAGTTAAACATGATCGAAAACGTCACGATCAAGAGAATACTCGTAAACAACCGGATCACTATCGTGGATCTGCCACCGCACTTGTAGAGAGTTGCTGAGGCACGGTTGATCAGGGCTCGCACAACCTCTATGACAAATGCCCCAAGGAATGCTCCGAGAAGCCCAAGTGCGGCGGTAAGTACCCAAACGGTGGTCATACCAGCATATATAGCTAGCCCAAGGGAGACTCCTAAAATCAATGAGAGCACTGGAGATGCGAAATACATGGTGCACAGAGCTGATCCAAGCACATACTCTGTCGCGCCGATGGGAAGCCAGCTGATCATGTCCGTTGAAGCCGCGGAAGAGGATTGGCTGAACTCAAACATGAGGCTGAACATGATGGAAAGTAGGACCGTGAAGGATGGTAAAAAGATCAGAAGCTGTGTGCATGCAGGGTTGATGAGAACCTCGCCTTTGATAAATCTGGTTATGAATAGGTAGGTCAGAATCACAGATAACGGGAAACCTACAACCGAAAAGATTATGTTCACGATGGGTGACTTCGCAAACTGTTTCGGGACGCTACCTTTCGTTCTCTTCGCCCTTATAGAGGATAAGGCAAAGATCGATGCCAAGTGCATGATGAGTCTAACATTCAACACTAGCCGCCGCCTAGCTAAGGAGAGCCTCAACAATCTCCTTGACATCGTTTGTTCCAGTAAGCTTCAGGAAGACTTCCTCAAGAGTTGATTTCGGCATCTGAGCCTTCTCACGTAACTCGGCCGATGTACCCTCCGCAAGTTTCTCTCCTCGATATAGAATAGCGATTCTATCACAAACAGCATCTGCGATCTCCAAGACATGAGTACTCATAATCGTTGTCACTCCATCATCTGCCAGCTTGTGAATTAGGTTTTTCACAATTCTGGCGGATTTAGGGTCTAAACCGCCCAAAGGTTCATCTAAGACTAGTAGTTTCGGCTTGTGCAGCAACGCCGCGATTAGGGCTATTTTCTGTTTCATACCGTGAGAATAGCCACTGATCATCTCGTTTTCCCGCCCTTCTAATTCGAAGGCCTCTAGAAACTCTTCTATCTGTGCCTTCTTTATCTCAGCATCCATCCCGTAGATATCAGCTATAAAGTCCAAATATTCAAGGCCCGTAAGAAAACTGTATAGACATGGTGTTTCGGGCACATAACCTAGAATCTTCTTCACTTTCATCGGATCTCGCTGAACATCGATCCCGTACACACAGATCCTCCCTGAGTCGGGCTTGACAAGACCCATCACCATCTTCATCGTAGTAGATTTACCAGAGCCATTCGGCCCAAGAAGACCATAGACCATCCCGCCTTCAATCTCGAGATTCAGATTACGCACAGCTTGAATTCTTCCAAATCTTTTTGAAACCGATTCGAGAACTACTGCTTGTACCATTATTCTTTAACCACGCTTGTTTTTACATTGTATGAAGTATATAAATGTTACTAATATGAAACATATGATTTCAATAATTAACAAACGATACCTTTATATATTAGAGCCCCCATCTAAATTTGGTCAATGAAGGGAACAAAATGGATATAAAAACAAAGATTAGTGGATTATTATTGATGTTAGGAAGCGGTCTGTTCATTGCCGGAGCAATAGGTTTCATAACAGGATATTTGTTTCAAGAACAAATCTTACCCATGGCTGTTTTTGCTCTCATTTTTATCGGTGTCGGTGCGAGTATGAAAAGATGAAATATATGACTTATAGGAAATAATAAAAATGAAACAATATGTGAAAGTAATTCTGTCTGTCACACTTGTGGCGTTTATTGTTTCGTCGATGTCTACAATTTGTATGGGTTATTCAATGTATAAATTAGGCGTGAAAGTGGGCGATTGGGTAGAATATAAGGTGGTGGAGGCGGAGAATTATGAGTTTTTTGTGAAGATTCGTTCTGGCGATAAGCTTAGATTCAAGGTCTTGGACGTCAAGATCCAAGAGAAAATGTATCCGAATGGTACAGTTGCATTCGAGGTTGAAGTCCCTGTTTGTGATGTATTCCTTAATGGCGAAAGTATTCAAAGAAATGTAACGCTGAGTGAGATGCTAATTCTCCCTAATGGGGAAGAGCACTGGAGAGACCTAGAAAAGATAGAAGAGATATGGAAAAAAGAGGCTCCAAAGTATGGAATAATATATGAATCAAATATTACGATTGGTCAGGATACGGTGCTTTTCTCCTATCGGATGGAGAACGCAGTTAACGGTGGCACCAAGCAAATCATCCATAAAGATACTGGAGTTGCCTTAGAGTTTGAGAGATACTTCTATGCTGGGAAAAAGAAAAGTGAGTGTCGCCTACTGATCAGCGACACAAGCGTCTCCGGAATTCTAACTCCTTGGTACATCACATATTGGTACCTCATCGCTCTGCTGGTTGTCGTGGTAATCATAGTCTTTGCCGCGTTGCTTAAATGCGAAGGAGCTTTACATAAATTGCGAAAAGGAGCAACTGCAAGATTTCTAGCGCTTACAATTGGCCTCACCCTCACGGAGATAGCTTATAGGATTATATCTGAAGATCTGCTGACCTTGGCTTCTCTGACTATTAGTCTCCTAAGCGGATTCATTCTAAGCTTCTTTTTGACATGGTTAGTTTCCCTAATGAAACTTCAACGACTTCACATTTTCGCTTTAATCTGGCTCAATCTTTTTATCGTTAGATATTTTAGTAACATGGTGGAGGGTTACTTCTTCACAAGCGTTTTCGTTTCGCTTAACGATTTTCTAAGTAAAGTTTTCACTACACTAATTGTAACCTTGATAGAGGGAGCCATTACATGCTTCCTGTTAACCACGAAAGATACTAAGAGCCTAGCTGCATCTATCAGGGAGCACCTATCAACGAGAAGCAAAGGATCGTGGATTATCCGGTTCGTCGCCGGATCAGTAATATATTTCCCAATCTACTTCCTCTTCGGGGCTTTGATCAGTCCTTTCATTATTGAATATTATAGTGAGTCTTCATTAGGTTTGAAAATCCCCTCGTTCACAGTCATCATTCCTCTCGAGTTCTTTAGGGGCTTCCTATATGTCGTAACTCTCCTTCCAATAATCGCAACAGTTAAAGACGGTAAAGGGACATCTTTCATAGTCCTCGCTTCCATATTATTCATACTAGGAGCTTTCATTCCTTTAATTGCAGAAGCCGTAGAAGCTTCTCTACCGCTAGAAATAATCCCCTTTCACTTACTCGAGATCCTAGCTGACTCATTAGTTTATGGCTTTGCTTTATCCAGAATTCTTGGTAAAGCTGGAGAGG
>JAGGUU010000053.1 GCA_021158305.1 Candidatus Bathyarchaeota archaeon | reverse complement strand
GAGCCATGGGAGAAGCGAAAAGAAGCCCGGAGATGAATTGAGAGCTTACATCTCCGCGTATCGCGGCTCTTCCCCCATTCAAGCCTCCGCCGAAGACTATTATCGGCGGGTAGCCATCTCCACGGGCTGAGTAACACTTAACACCTAGACTCCTCATCGCGTCTAGAAGGGGGCCCATAGGCCTTCTCCGGAGACTCTTCCTTCCAGTAAGAATAGAGATTCCCTTAGCTAATGCGCAGACAGGAGTCATGAAACGCATAGTCGAAGCTGAATCCCTGCAGTCTATCACATCCTCTGGAGTTCGCGGCTCTGGACATCCGCTAATCTCAAGGCCGATATCTTTCTTTTTTATATCAGCTCCGATCATGCGACAGGCATTAAGAGTAGCAATTGTATCATCGCATATTAAGGGATCCTTTATGACCGATGTTCCATCTGACAGCGCAGATGCAATTAATGCTCTATGGGTTAGCGATTTGGATGGAGGAGCCTTAACCGTTCCGCTGAGATGACTCACACCATGGACTATGACATCAACCAACAGATTCACCCTGAGCATGAGCCTTCTCCAAGTTGATCCGAGTCTCGATGAGGTTGCCTGGATATCTTCTCCAAGCATCCCTAACCTTCTCAACATAATCTTCCGGAACGACGGCGGCTACCGCAGGCCCGGTTCCTGAAAGCCCGGAGGCTACAGCCCCAGCCTCTAAGGCCCTGATAATAATTTCAACATCATAGCCAAGGACCTCGGAGTATATTATCCCGTTAAGCGTCATTGCTTGCCAGTAATCTCCAGAACGAGCCATCTTATGCAGAGCCCTAACTTCATCCGCTATGATTCTCATCCTCTCAACATTCGATTTAGCAGTATAGGCTTTTTCTTGGGGCACATAAATTAGGACAGGATATTCCTCAACATGGATATGCTTCAGTATCTTCCTTTCGCGATTATCAGTCATCGTCAACCCTCCGAAATATGAGGCTGAGGCGTCGTCAAAGGCTCCTGTGATAGTGACACCTGCCTCTATAGCTGCGTCTACTCCGAGGTTCACAACCGTTAAGTCATCAATTTCCTCATCTAAAGCGTCGCAGACAGCTAGGGCTATGGCGTTAGCAGCTGCGCTACTACTCTTGAGCCCCCTAGCTATTGGGATATTCGACCATGTTTCAACATATGCTCCATACTTCTTTTCAGCGTCAAAATATCTTAAAACATGCGTGACTGTCTTCTCTATTAATATGGTGCTCTCCTCGGGATCTGACAGGATTCGTCCCTCCACTCTTCCCGGCTTATTGGTAAGCCGCACAGTCGCCTCAGTTCTCAGCTTAACGCTTAAAGCGGCGCCTAAACCGCAGGAGATCGCATTTATAACTGTAACAGCACCGTACGCAACAGCCCTTCCTAAACGATTCATTATATCCCTTCTCTCCTCCGGATCTCCTCCTCAGCCGCCTTCATCATAATATCAATCGGTGCTTCCATCCCGGTCCATATCTCGAATGAGGCTGCTCCCTGATGGATCAGCATGCTCAATCCATTGATCGTCTTCGCGCCTACCTCTTCAGCCTCTCTGAGAAGTCTGGTCTTTAAGGGATGATATATCATGTCGAAGACGACCATATCTGGATGGAGAAGACGCTTCTCAACAAGTGTTCCGTTCACATATGGGCTCATGCCAACGGGAGTCGCGTTGATGAGTATGTCTGCCTCACGAATCTCCCTTCTGAGACTTTCCTCAGTAAGGCCATCCCACTTAACATTCACATGCGACCCGATTAGCCTGCGGACTTTAGATGCCAGATTCCTAGCTCTCTCTATTGTTCTGTTAAGGATCACGAGCTCCCCGGCTACTTCTGAAAGTGCATATGAGGCTGAACGGGCCGCTCCGCCAGCTCCAAGGATGACTACCTTTTTTCCTTTCGGATCGATGCCGTTATATTTTAAGGCATTCAAGACTCCTATTCCATCAGTAGTGTATCCGATTAACTTCCCATTCCTATTCAGTATTGTATTAACGGATTTTATTCTATCAGCCCTCTCATCAAGCTCATCTAGATACTTGATAACGCTGATTTTATGAGGCATCGTGACGTTTAATCCATAGATTCCCAAACTTCTGACGCCTGAAATTGCATCTCCAAGACTCTCAGCCTTAACAGTAAATGCTACATATATGAAGTCTAATTTAAGATGCTGAAACGCTGCATTTTGAAAGCATGGGCTGAGGGAATGCTCCACCGGATCACCTATCACGGCGCAGACTTTAGTTCTTCCAGAAACCTTCATTCATACACACCTAGCTTCTCGTAAAGCATCTTCAACTCGTTTATCGAGATCTGCCCTGGAGCCGTCGCCGCACCTTCCATAAGCGATGCAAATGTGAAATATCCGCCG
This sequence comes from Candidatus Bathyarchaeota archaeon, assembly GCA_021158305.1. Lineage (GTDB taxonomy): Archaea > Thermoproteota > Bathyarchaeia > Bathyarchaeales > DTEX01 > B63. The sequence goes on along the minus strand of JAGGUU010000053.1, from coordinate 2,635 downwards.
CAGATGGGTGAAAGAACACGTGAAATAAGCCCCTTCCGCCCCATAGCGAAGCATACAATCCTAGATGATCCACCCATATCTTCTAGAAGCCGCAGACATTTGAAATTGTCATTAAGGCTTTTAGCGAACGTGATCAGCTTGCAGACATCAGCTCCAGCTTCCAATTCAGATTTGATGAAACTCCTCATCTCCTGAATCGATGGAGTTCGATCGAAGATGTGAAAGGAGATCAGAGGCTTAGATCCATTACTCCTAATCTTCTCAACTACCGAGCTTATTTTTGGCGTCGTTAGCTCGACATCTACATATTCAAATCCAGCCTCAGCAGCTTGCATTAAAATCTTAATCCTTTCATCCTCGTTCTGCTTTCGCCCGCCGCCCTGATCATATGCTCTATTAGTCACTATCATCGGAGCCGATGCTCTTTCAACAAGACATCTAAGATCCTTCAGTGCATCAGACGGGTCTACGCTTAGATAATCTAGACGGATCTCGATCAGATCCGCCCCGGCGGCCTCAGCTCTCTGGATTAGCCGCGGATAATCTGATGGTTTTCCAGCTCTCAGCGAAACACATATTCTAGGCTTCACCTCTCTATCACCTTTTCATCCTTAACTAGAGTTCCAAGGTGTCTTCCCCCTTCCTGAATGTGCACAAGAACCTTGTCTCCCGGCTTAAGCTCGCTCACTGACTTGCTGCCATCCTCGGTCATCACCCTTATGGTCTCAGCATTCTGCAGGATCGTCTTTATGACTCTGCCTTGACACTCAGCCTCTATCAGCAGCATAGGCCTCCATTCTATCTTAACGCGGCAGATGCATGCAGATCTGCTTCTTCCCTCACGATCAACTATTAAAACCTCGTCTCCAGCCTTGAGCTCAGAAAGATACCTTGTTTTGCCATCCGGGGCTAGAATGTACATGGCGATTGCTCCAGCGTTAACTCTGAATGGACGGGGAGCCACGAATGGAGTCTCATGAACCTCGGCTTCCACTAAGAAGAAGCCGGATGATTGACATCCAACGAGCATTCCCTCGCCTTCCCTCATCAAGTCGCATGTATCTATGCATACTCTCGCTCCTGACCCTAAGGGCTTCACTTCCAAAACCTCGGCTTTTTGGAACTGTATTCTTTCAGTCGATAAAGTCTCATACTCCCTAGTCTTAACCTCCTTAACAACGCTACTGATCTTCATTATCTCCTCTATGCTAGTGGTGTCCGCAACTAATCCGTCAACACCTATCTGTAAAGTTTCAAGAGCTGTTCTTCCATCTTCAGCCGTCGACGCTAAAGCCATAAGCTTGGTCTTTCCGTGAACTGCCGCTATGAGGTTCTCCAAGGGAATAACTTTCCAGTCTAAGCAGTCAGCTATCACATAGTCCGCTAGGGCTTCCGCAGCGGATATGATCTTCTCCTCGTCGCCTTTATCCCTTACCGATACGTAGATACATACCTTTCTATTCAGCTTCTTAGCGGATTTGAGAGCCTCAAGGGAGTCCACAAGCAGTACATCGCCATCTTCAGATCTAGATACAACTACGCTTGCGCCACTAGTCCTAGCAACCTCCACATCTTCTGGCTCAACTAGGAAGGCTGATGCTAGATTAACGGTTTTCTTGATGAGTCTTCTCTTCTCCTCAGATGGGAGGGACGGATCTATTCTTATCCAGAGTTCTCTCATTCCATCATCACCCATTCTTATTAATTGATTCCAAACTTTTCTTAATCAGCTGGAGAGCATCCTCGCTATTCTTGAGATCAACGAAGAGATCAATGCTTGAGGCGATCGTGAAGATTCCATAAATGTTTATTCCGGCGGAGTTCAACGCATTAGTTATCTTGCTTATCACTCCTGGAGTCTCCTCCAACCCCACACCCTTAATCCTTATAAACGCCAGGTTCTTCCTAACGGCGAGGGCTATAGCCCTCTCATCTCTAAGCACAACTGAGTGTATATTCTCCAGAAGATCGCTGGGTTCTTCCATTGGCAAGTATAATATTAATGAGTTATGGTTTATCGACATTCCAAGCAATGGTAGACCTGCCCTCTGAACTTCCCTGAGTACGCTTGTTATCGTCCTAAAGGATTCTGAAGCCTTCTCTCCAACAATAGTGACTGCCATCGCTGGCTTTGGATGATAGTCAACAAGGATCATGCTTGGAAGACATCCATGGATCATTGTTCCTTCAGCATCTAGGCTTCCAGAAGAATTGCTGATTATCTTCAAGTCTATCTCTGGACTCTTATATCTTAGGGCTTTCTTATGAATGAATTTTGTTCCCGAGTCAGCTATGCCTATAAGAGTATCCATTGATATCTCATCCAGCTTCCTAGCGCCCTTGATGATCTTCGGATCCGCCGTCATTATTCCTTCAACATCCGTGACTAATATGACCTGATCCGCACGTAAAGCCCTCGCAAGCACTAAGGCCGTCACGTCGCTTCCGCCCCTTCCAAGCGTCGTTATCTTGCCGCTCTCAGTCCTCCCGATGAAGCCTGGAACAACGACGACTATTCCATCTTCAAGGAGAGGCTCCACGGTCTCCCTGATCTTCCTCTCGCAGATAGGCAGAATTGGATTCGCATTGTTGAATCTTTCATCCGTTATTATAGGCCATTCCCGCATCGATGGAT
>JAGGUU010000136.1 GCA_021158305.1 Candidatus Bathyarchaeota archaeon | reverse complement strand
TTCTCCTGACCCCGTATCCATATCCATCCGTCGAATCCTCTGTCAAAATTATATCCATCTTTCAGAATATGCGGAGTATCTGCAATCAGCATACTGATGTAACCAGCCCCTTTCAGAATCTGAGGCAACACAATCCAATCTCTAGGCAGAGGAGACCAGTCATAGTAGGTGAAGGTGAACCTTCCAGTGAGCAGATCTGCTCTAGCCGGAACCGTTGGAAATGAAGCATGATAAGCCCGTTCGAAGACTATTGATTCTTGAGCCAGCCTATTTAGATTTGGAGTCTTGGCATAAACATTTTCCTTAACGCTAAATCGCTCTCCAAGTAAATCCCAGCGAAAAGTATCCGAAACTATGAGAATTATATTACTCTGCTCATTCATTATTTGCACCCTCAAACATAAAAATAATCATAACGACGATAAAATTCTCACGTCGATGTTTTGTCGTGGGCGTTTGTGTTCCGCGTGACTAACACTCAGCTTCACAGCAGAGCGGGCACGCTCTTCTCAGCTGAGCTCTCTCAACGCGCGGAGTTTACGCCCACGCCCGCCGTGTCCCGCTTCTGGGTAAGCCCTTCCTCATCGAAAGATGAAGAATCATCCACCTCGGTCGGGTCCGTCTAAGCGGGTCCCTTTCCGGGATCGGCGGGATTTTATGCTCATTTCATCGCTTGAGATAAGATGTAATATGTTTTGAACTTAAACATTTCTCTTCTGGAAGCGTTTACTGTCGCCAACTTAGCATTTTAGCTTGATCTTTCTGAGAGTATCCACGGATATTTCAAATGCGGATGCTGGGTTTTCCAATCCCCAGTTTTGTAAGACTTGCGGATGAATCTCCCCCACTATTCCGAGATCGTTATCTTCAGCGATTACTTTTCCTACCCTGCCATCAATAAAGCTGCCATGCTCAGTCTCTTCAAGATAATATTTTATCCCTAGATTTGAGAGTAAAGCGTCCAGCTGAGCCTTCACTTCCGTGAAGTTTGCGTTTGAATGTATGTTTACGCATGCAAGTTTTTCAATATCCCTCGTCTTATTCTCACGCGTCTCATCATGCACAACGCAATATCCAACTTCGAATACTCTTTGGGGGTAAGCTACATGTACATTATGGCTCAAGAGCTCCATAAGGCTGGGAAGTAACCAGTTTCTCAGACAAGTCATTGAAGCGATCTTTGGATTCGCCAGCTCAACAACTTTTGAAGGTTTAAGGTTCATCTTCGTGAAGAGCGTTTCTGGATTAGACATTATGTATGTTAAAACTTCTTGGAACCCCAGCCCAACCATGATTTCCCGAAGATAATCTCTGAACATTGTCTCATCGGAAAGTTTCCCGATCGTCGCGAGTTGCGGCCATTCATCTGGAATTCTATTATAATCGTATGCTATTGCTATATCCTCAACTATGTCGATTGGATGAAGCACATCTACGCGGTAACATGGAATCTGAACAGTTATCCTTCTATTCGATGATTCTGCAACGCCATACCGAGCCTTCTCAAGAAGAGAAACTATTTCGGAAATGCTTAGTTTAAGCCCGATAAATCTTTGAATAAATGAAACTTCCAGAACCATTATTTCAATATCAAGCTTCGGCGTTACATCATCATTCATTTCAGGATATGGATAATGAATTTCCGCCGAATAGATTGTTCCTCCCCTATCCGCAAGGGACACGGTCACATTCGTCAACGTATCCATTACTGTTTGATAAGATGTTCCCGTCACTTCGATTAGTACATTTTTTGTTCTTTCTGTTATTCTTCCGAGGTCGTTGGAGTTTATAATGGGTGGGAAAGAGAGAACTTTATCAGCTGAGTCTATAAATATTGGCCATTTAGGGAACTGACGAATAATATGCCCATACTCTATTCCCTTGGGATGCTTTTTAAGAATCTCTCTTAAAGTTAATTCTTCATCAAATTCTAGAGGAATGAAACTCACCTCGTCCGGTTCAGCTAGGGTGAAGCGAAGCGGAGGTTTAACTAGGTCAAATTCGTAGAGGCCTATGGATGTCCGACGTCTATTTCTTCCATAGGTCTGATCCATCTTATCTTGAAAACGCATTATTTGACGAATCGCAGCGTCGGTTAACTTGACATTCTTAACCACCGCACATCCTATGTAAGGCCGTACATTTCTAAGCTGCGAGTCTACATAGACCTCAACTCCAGAACTCCCTGCAGCTATGTATTCTCTAAGTCCCTTCTCTAAACCTAGAAATCCTCTAAGGGCTCTCGCCAGTCCTTCCGCACTCCATAGGTCTGCCCTATTACTGTCTTTTAGCTCTATGCGAATCTCCTCTTGATCAATGCTTTTCGCCTCCCCCTTAACATAGGCTAGAATACCATTTAGCTCCTCGATGTCCTTCGGTAGGCTCGTGCCAAGTAGCGATTCTAAATCCTCACGATTCAATTCGATAGTTGGCACTTAAACCACTCCAGCACGTCTAATCCATTCTAAATCATGAGTAAAGAGATAGCGGATATCATCAATACCCATCTTCATCATAAATAACCTATCCACCCCGAGACCCCACGCTAGAACTGGAACTTTAATTCCCAAAGGCAACGTAACTTCGGGGCGGAATATGCCAGAGCCTCCAAACTCCATCCACCCATACCCTTTTTTATATGCTATAAGCTCGACGCTCGGCTCTGTGAACGGAAAATAGTCAGGACGATACTTTACTTTGTCAGCTCCAGCTACTTCAATTGCGAATTTCTTAAGAACTCCTAGAAGATCTTTGAGCCCAAGATCCTCACCTAGGATTATCCCCTCAACTTGATTGAACTCTGTAAGGTGAGTCTTATCTATAACATCGGGACGAAAACATCTAGCAATTGCAAAGTATTTGCCCGGAATCTCTAAGTCTTTATTTATGAGCATCCTCACGCTTGCAGCAGTTGTCTGGCTCCTTAACATGAGTCTCGCAGCTTCCAAGGATGAAAATGAATATCTCCAACCTTTAGAGCCCGTTATCCATCCGTTTTCATGCGTTTTTTGTACATTCTCTAAATACTGCTTATAGCGGCTTAGATCTCCGTATTTTGGTTCCTTTACGAAATACATGTCATGAACTTCTCGAGCTGGATGATCTTGGGGCATATACAATCCATCACAATTAAAGAAGCTAATCTCAACTATGGGACCAGTCATCTCCTTGAATCCCAAAGCAACAAGTTTTTGCTTGAGATCATCCAGAAACCTCATGTATGGATGTTTCTTCCCGGGCCATATAGGTGCAACAGGCGCCTTAATGTTGTATCTTCGCAGCTTCACCTTTTTCCATTTACCGGTAATGATAAGTTCAGGCGTTACTTGGCTGACTTCCCTCACCACCTTCACTCCTTCTCTGACAAGCCTCCATCCTTCACTCGTTAATTCTAGTCTTCTCTTCGTTTTCTCATCTATCTCGACAAGTCTTCTCCTTCTAAGTATGTTAACAGCCTCCTTCATTTCGCCCTCTAGATCTTCAATGTTTAATGCTTCACGTTTCCTCAGGAGCCTTAAAAGACGCTCATCCGCCCCTTCTTCAGGTTTCTTTAATATCTTTACTCTACGGGTCTTCTTCTCTATCTGCCCCCACCCTTTTCTGCTCAGCCATCCTAAGGCTATAGCTGACATAGAACTCTTGATAGATGCAACGTTTAAAGCCTCATCAATGCATGCTTCACCGCCCATCTCAATTAGGGCTTGAGCAAGTCTCCTCTCCGGCAATCCAATCTCTGCATATAATCGCCCCTCCTCTGTAAGAGAAACCCTTTGAATCCTCCGCTCGATTATTCTTATTAAATTCTTTGATTCAAGAGATAAAGCAGCACGCATAACAGCTGCATGTGAAAGATTTTCTTTACTTACTATTTCAGAAGCATCAAGAGATCCACTTGCTTCCTTCAATGCAGAGAGAACCTTAGCCTCGTTTTCGCGGAGATCAATCTTGCTCATCATTTTAGCCCCGCATTGTCAAGATTTGAACTTTACTATTAATCAAGCATGATATTATAAGTGTTGTTGAGACTATGCTTATCTGAACCACGAATCCAGTGTAGTCTTAGCTTTAGCCCTCTTCATGCCACTAATTGCTCTCTGCAAGGCTTTTCGAACTCTACTCTCGGTAAAGTCTTTTTCTCCACAAAGGAAATCCACGATTCCCTCAACATCTGGATCTTTCCAAGCCACCGTATAATTATCTGTAACTTTAGGATGGAGGAAGAACTCTTTGATCTCTTTAGGATCAACTGGAAACTCGACGTTTTTAATATGCTTCAAAGCTTCTTCGAGGCTTCCATACTTCTTTATCAGTTTTAGCGCCGTCTTAGGACCTATACCCTTAACTCCTTCGGGATTAAAATCTGTCCCCACAAGTATTCCTATATCTATAAGCTGTTCATGCGTGATGCCAAGTTCCTCTAGAACTTTAGACATCTCAACGATTTCTGGTACAACTTCGATATACACGTTTTTGCGGGGAAGCTTTCTTCTTCCGGAGATTGTTAAATTTCTGAGAAGGAATGGGGCGCCGAAGAGTAAGCTGTCAAAATCTTGACTAGCGCAATAATCTGCGTCGCCTTTCTTAGCTAAGTAGGCTGCTTGAGCCTCTCCTTCCGACGGAGCTTGAATCCAAGGTACACCCATCCTAGTCAACAATATTTTTGAATCTTCAGCCATGTAATCTTTTAGGCGAGACGTCATCTGAGCATACATTCGGGCTTCCTCGATCCTTCCCTCTTTTAGAGCCCTTTCGTACTTGATCTGGGCCTCCTCTTTGATCTTCAATCTTCTTTTAATCTCAGCTTCTTTCATAGCTGGTGGGGTGCCGTCGAAAATGTAGATAGGTTTTATTCCAATCTCTAAAAGATTACATGTTCTATAGAACAGGCCGCTGAGATGACTCGTTATCCTCCCGCTTCTATCCTTCAATGGAGTACCATCAGGCTGCCTTATTATTGAGAGAAATTGATAAAGTGCATTGTACGCGTCTATCGCAACAATTTTCCCGCTGAGACTCTTTAGGTCAACCTTTCTTTTCGGAACTATTTCCCCTAGGTTGACGCCCATAACCAGATCAGCTCTCGTTCTTGAAAATTCTCACCAAAAGGGTGTAGGGTATTATATTCTATTAAACCTTTTCAAAATTCTCATCAGCATTTATAAGTCATCCTTGAAGAATTAGAGTTGATAATGGAATGATTAACTCTACTCAACGCTTGACGATTCCTACAGAGAAGATTATTCAGGAGTCCGTAAAATTCTGTCTTAATAACTATGATGCACTATTTCCTCCATTCTTGTTAATTAACATTGTGGAAAGTTTCTTATGGAAAATAGCCTTCGATATAATTCCGCCGTTTGAGATTCAGCCGGGATTCACGGAAAATTTCCTCGTAAATCTTATTCAATACCTAACATCAGTTATTCCATTAATCATACTCTTCGCCCTGGCATGCTGGATTATAGATACTATTCCAAATGGTCTGGCTATAAAATACTCTTCTGAGAGAATTGAGGGAAGAAGCATAAGCTTACTGAGAAGCTTTAAGGCTGTATCTTTAAAGATCCCTAGACTCATGCTATTAGGGCTTGTAAGCGGAGTTTTGATCATTCTAGGATTCGTTCTCCTCATTTTTCCAGGTGTAATTATGACCATGATATTTAGTCTTGCAATACAAGCGATGGTGATTGAAAGATTAGGGGTTTATGAAAGCCTTAAGAGAAGCAAGAAGCTAGTGCTTAAGAAGCCGTGGCAAGTCTTTCTAATCTTACTCTTTCTTCTAACTTTGACCTTGATGGCGGCTTTTTTGGGAGAAAGCATCTGCACCCACCTAATGATAGACAAGGTATATCTTAGGTTAGCAGTAATGCTTATAGTGGTCTCGATGGTGAAACCTCTGCAGCCGGTTGTTCTCACCTATCTCTATTATTCCTTGAGCGATAAGCATAAACTACTCGAGGCGCGTAAGGAACGTTTGCCCCCGGCTCCTATTCTATATCAGAAAGAAGAAATGTGGACTGTTAAATATCATCCTAATTTCTGCTATAAATGTGGGCAGAGGTTACCATCCGATGCTCTATACTGTCCCAGATGCGGGGTTAGAGTTAGACCCTAATCTTCAATGATTCATCACCTTCACTCGCCAATGCTTATATTTCCTAGTTTCGTCTTTTGTAATGGGAGATTGAGAATTGAGGTATCTGCTTGTCGCCAACGTTTATGAGCAGATTGAAAATACAACTAAAAGACTTGAGATGACCGATTACCTAGTTGATTTATTCAAGAAAACACCTAAAGACTTGATTGATAAAGTTGTGTATTTAACGCAAGGCAAGATATATCCGGACTTCATGGGAATAGAGATAGGAATGGCGGAGAAGCTGGTTATAAGAGCGATCGCTAGGGCTGCTGGAAGAAGAATCAAGGAATTAGAGGAAGACTTCAGAAAGACTGGAGATCTAGGTGAAACTGCACAAAAATTTTTAGAAAGGAAACTCCAGCTTACATTCGCTTATAAGCCCTTAACAGTTGAGAGAGTATATAAAGCACTTGATAAGATAGCTAGAGCTTCAGGCGCTGGATCTATAGATCAAAAAATAGCTCTTTTAGCGGGCATTTTATCAGATGCTGAGCCTAAAGAAGCCAAATACATCGTTAGAACCGTTACGGGTAAGCTCCGTTTAGGAATAGCTGATATGACTGTTTTAGATGCGTTGGCTATAGCGTATGGAGGGGGAAAAGAGGCAAGGCCTCTTCTTGAAAGAGCTTACAACGTATCTTCAGATCTGGGACAAGTTGCAAAGGTCGTTGCGGAAAACGGATTGGAAGGTCTAAAAAACTTCAAAATCTCTGTTGGAAAGCCGATTAGACCCATGCTAGCTGAACGATTAAGTTCTCCTGAAGAGATTCTTGAGAAGCTCGGTGGGAAATGCATAGCAGAGTATAAATATGATGGAGAACGCGTGCAGGCTCATAAGAAAGGAGATGAAGTCTTTCTCTTCTCTCGAAGACTTGAAAACATAACCAATCAGTTTCCAGATGCTGTTGAGCTCGTTAAAAGCCATATCAAGCCTTTCTCCGCAATCATAGAGGCTGAATGCGTCTCCGTGGATCCGGAGACCGGAGAGATGAGACCCTTCCAAGAGCTTATGCATAGAAGAAGAAAGCATGATATACGTAAGGCTATAGAGGAGTATCCGGTTTCCCTATTCATTTTTGATGTCCTTTATGTGGACGGCAGAGATTTAACTCTTGAAGAATATCCAGTTCGTCACAAGATTTTAGAAGAGATAGTCGACGAAACCGATCGCGTGCAGATAGCTAAGTATTTAATAACCGACGACCCCAAGGAACTAGAGGCATTCTTCGAAGAAGCAATCGAGAATGGATGTGAAGGACTTGTCTGCAAATCGCTAGGCAAAGAATCCATCTATCAAGCAGGATCTAGAGGATGGTTATGGATAAAGTACAAACGCGACTATAAAAGCGAAATGACCGACGCCGTTGATTTAACAGTAGTCGGTGCTTTCCACGGAAGAGGAAAGAGAGCTGGAACATACGGCGCATTATTACTCGCAGCCTACAACCATGAAGAAGATGTCTTCGAAACCGTGTGCAAATGCGGATCTGGATTCACTGATAAAGATCTAGAGAAGATACCGAAGATGATGGAGCCTTATATAATTCCGCATAGACATGCAAGAGTGAAGACAAAACTCGAAGCAGATGTATGGTTTGAGCCTAAAATAGTCTTAGAAGTCATAGGGGCCGAGATAACGCTTAGTCCCGTTCATACCTGCGGCATGGGATCAATAAGAGAAGGAAGCGGATTAGCCATAAGATTTCCAAGATTTACGGGGAGATACCGATTAGATAAATCTGCAGAGGACTCAACTACGGTTAACGAGATAATAGAGATGTACAAAAGACAATTAAAGAGAATAGAAAGCTAGAATCCCTCATCATTTCTTCTTAAAAAAATTATTCCAAGCCGGGTCTAAGCCTCTTAAGCGCGTACCAGCACGTTCAGACGCAACACCATCTATACTACAGCTGGCTTCGTATAGACATGTGCGTCTGAACGCACGCGCTTACACGCCACCAGCTCATTGAAGCAACGTCTTTATCGCACATCACCCTTCAGCTGGCCTCGGG
>JAGGUU010000030.1 GCA_021158305.1 Candidatus Bathyarchaeota archaeon | reverse complement strand
AGATCGCGAATACATGATCACAAATGAGCCTGCAAGGCTTAGAAACGGCAGCTGGGTCAAGCAGGGATACCCATTCTACACGGGAACCATGCGGTACAATTCCACCTTTATCCTAAATAAGAAGCCAAGCCGGAATGAACGAGTCTCAATACGGCTTCCAGAGGCAAGAGGCGTCCTGTTCCTTGTAAGCGTTAACGGTTCAGAGCCTAAACCCATATGTTGGAAGCCTCTTGAAATAGACATCACAGATGATGTTAGGGAAGGCGTAAATGAGATATCAATAGATGTCGTCAGCTCCTTGAGGAATACTTTCGGCCCTCTACACCATAAGGCAGGAGATCTTTACATGGTTGGACCGACATCATTCACTGACGAGGAGAACTGGACCGACAGGTATCAGCTCGTACCTTACGGCTTGATTCGGGGCGCTGAGCTTGTAATCCGCAGAATAAACGATAAATGAGCATTGAATCTTACCAAGGCGTCTTCTTCAACCCAAGCAGGTATGCCAACACGTTGATCAGTAGATGAATAGGAATTGTTAAGACGAGTATTATTATCACCATGATAAGGGTCGGAGGCTCAACCAGAGTAGCCATCAGCAATGCCATGAGAGTAAAGTCTATCTGGTCAATTACTGGGAGGGGGGCTCCAGGATCTAAGCTCAGCCTCCTCTTCAGAAAAGAACCTGCAAGGTCACCTATCATCGCCCCGAGTGAAAGCATGAAGCCTAATAGGACGCTGCCTCTTGGAAAGCCGACAACTGGAGCTATAGCCTCTTGAAGCCATCCTACAAATGTTCCTATGGCAAGTCCGGCTACGAAGCCTCGGATGGTTTTATGTGAGCCGAAGAGAGGCTTTCCGTCTATGAAGAGTTTCCCAGAATCGATTGATCTTCCGCCTCCGAAGATTACCGGAGCTCCATTTGCGCAGTACGCTGGGAAGATGTAATAGAGTGCGTTGAAAACCTCGATGAGTAAGTTAATCAGTAGCTGCATCTTCTAAGCTTCCATATATCTTCCAAATCTTACTTGTCTATGAATTCTTTAAATCTATCGTGGAAACTGCAAAAATCATAATTGCGTGGAGTAATGCTATTTCTGTCGGGGAGAAGAGAGATGCCAGTGGTCATAGTTGAAATGTGGGAGGGAAGAACAGACGAGCAGAAGGAGGAATTAATAAGAGGAATAACGGAGGCTTTTGAGAGAATAGGTGTTCCAGCTGAAGCGCTCAACATAATCATCCACGACGTCCCCAAGGCGAATTGGGGCTTGCGTGGGAAGCAAGCGTCAAAGCTTTGAGAAACTATTCATACCAAGCTTTCCTGATCACGCCTAGCTCAACCTCCGCTATTCTCTTCAGCTCCTCCTTGAGAATCATAGTCTTAGCAAGCGGAGGCTCTGGAAGTCTGTTCCCGTAGTTATCGTAGCCTATGCGAATCCGCTCCGGACATATCTCCCTTACCCATTCAACGAATTCGAAGTCAAAGTCTAGAATAGGTTCTATAACAACAACCTTATATTTCCAGTCTAGATCACGCATTGCTTCAAATCTCTCTCTTGGAGAGGGAGCATACGTAACTTTGTAGGATCTATTAGTCTCTATAGTTGCTCCTAGAACCATGTTACTGGAGAACATATGCTTGAACTCATGATATCTCTTCGGATTCTTTGTCAGAAAGAAGAAAAGCGAGTCTCTTTTAGCCCTAGCAACACGGAGAACCCTCTCTATCCACTCTTTTGGAACCCAGTCTCCCCACATATCCCCCATACTCGAGACGAAGACCACATCGTGCTTTGGAAATCTCTGCCTAAGCCTCCACTCAGCAAAGGCTGGTTTGAAGTCATGAGTCTTATACGGCTCGATCCCCATCTTAGCTAGTGTTCTGGAGTATCTTCTAGCCCAACAATAGACACAGTTGTGCAGACAGCCAGTCACCGGATTCCAAGTAGTCATGCCCTATGCCTAGCCTAGAACGCCTTTCATGTATATTCTCATTCTCCTCCTTAATAGTATTGATAAAAAGGCTTACATTGACTGAGTGGAGCTCCGCTTTTCAGATTCAGCTATGTCTCCGCGAGGTTCATAGTCGCGTATCCCATCGTTCCTTATGATCAGTAGAAATGATGTTTTAGCCTCAGTGCCGCTGATCTTCTCAACCGAGACTCTGACCACACTCCTCATATCTGTTCTTGAGAGCCTTATAACGCTATTTGACCAGAACTTCAGTATTCTCGTGGCTACAGGTGTAAAATCGGATTCCTGCATTAAGCTTCTCACTTGGCTGAGTAGTAGAACGGATAGTGGAGTTGTCTTCGCTATCTCTGTGAGAATTGCAACTTGACGATTCAGCTCCCGGTTAAGACTGAAAGTTTCGTTTTTCTCCGCGAGCTCTAAGCGGTAGAGGGAGGTAATTGTATCGAAGATTATGAGTCCGAATCTTTTGTTGATAACCCTCTCAAGGCTATCAATTATCTCAGCCTGCTCTTGAAACGTTGATGGTCTCAGAAGTATGATCATACTTGAGACATATTCAACATCTCTAGATGCTATCTGGCCGAGGCGCTGAGGAGAAAACGCGCCTTCACAGTCTACGTAGAGAGTTTTGAATCCCATACGGGCTGAATTAACCGCGCATTGAATCGCTAGGCTGGTTTTTCCGGTTTCAGCCTCGCCGTATAGGAGCGTTACTTCTCCCCGAGAGAGACCTCCATTCAAGACTCTATCTAAAAAAATGCTTCCCGTGGTTATATACTTCTTCAATATTCCATCTCTCCGCGTCGCATGGACTTCAGCAAGACATCTTCGCCGTCTTCAGCCAGCAGTTCACATAAGGTCTTTCTCCTAAAAGAGGATAAGCGCCGAGATATAAAAAGGAATTCCCGCGGATCTTTTAAGATTTAAATGGTTGATCTTCTCATTCTCTTTCTAGGAAGAGGCAGAGTGTTTTATATGAGACAGAAGATAGCGGTGGCTACGGTCTCGGGGAAAGCCTATTACTGGCTAGTGAACGAGCTGAACAAGAGGAGAATCCCATTCCTAAGCGTGGTTCCCGGAGAGAGCATTCCGCCGTCTATAAAGGTGGTTATAACAACGAAGGAGGAGAGAGAGCAGATTGATCATCCATCCGTTCTGATATATGATCCGGAGGAGAAGCCTTCCGCGATTATAGATGAGGCTGTGCGTATAATTAAGGGTAAAAAGATCTATGAGGAGCTGGTTGTGGGGATAGATCCAGGTAAGAGTTTCGGAGTAGCTGTTCTCGGAGACGGAAACGTCTTGGAGAAGAAGGAACGGTTAACCTTGGAAATGGCGATCGATATGGCTTTAACTGCTCTGAGGAGGCATCCAGCTCGGATGCGAAGGATAAAGATTGGAGATGGCGTTCCAGAGATGGCTGAGGAAGTTGCAAGCCGACTTCAAATAGCCGTTCCCGAAGACACAATGATAGAGATTGTCAGTGAAGCAGGGACGAGTAGCGTGAAAGGTAATGGTTCCGGAAAGAAGATAAGCGATGCTGATGCAGCCGTTAACATAGCTAGGAAGGAAAGCATCTAAGAAAAACTTCTGGAAGGATGAGGCTTGAAGCGGCGAGTTAACGAGAGAAAAGCCCTCCTCATCGACGGTCCTGCTTCAATATACCTTATCTCCGGAAAAGCCGAGGTTTTAGGAGCGGAAATAAAACCTGAGATGAAAGTGGTTGTGCGACGTGGTAAGAGGATACCTTTCGAAGCTCTTTCGGAATGTGAAGCTGAGATATACGTGAGTGAAGATGGATCATGCATTGAAGTAGACGCTCCAGCGATACCATCCTCATGGCGAGCAGCCGTCGAGGAGATACTCTCAAAGAAGGATAACAGGTCAATTCTTATTATGGGAGGCGTGGATTCAGGAAAGACGAGCTTCTCGGTTTACTTAGCGAATTCGGCGTTGAGGAAAGGCTGGAGAATCGCCGTCTTAGACTGCGACCTTGGGCAGTCAGATTTAGGCCCTCCCGGAACCATCAGCCTGTGCTTCGTCGATAAGCAATTCACAGATCTTTTTACGCTTTTCCCAGATGAGTCTGTCTTCATAGGGATCACAAGCCCTAGTGGAGTTGTAGACAAAGTTGTTAAAGCCGCTGCAAAATTGAAGAATGTAGCCTCCAGCAGCGGGGAAAACCTGCTCATAACTAATACTGATGGCTGGATTGAAGGAGAAGACGCTGTGGAGTATAAGGTTAAACTTATAGAGGCTTTGGATCCAGACTGCATAGTTGCTATCCAAGCAGGCGACGAGTTAGAGCCGATAATATCCTCGGCTGGGAAGAGGAGAGTTATCTCCGTAGAGCCTCCCGAGAAGGCTAGAAGGAGAGACCAAGAGACTAGGAGACTCCTAAGGGGATTTGCCTACAAGAAGCATCTTAAGGGATCCAGAACACGTACATTTCCCCTAAAATGGATTCAGGTTGAGGGATCACTAAACTTGAACAGTCAAGTAGCTGAGCAGCTTAGGGAGAGGATCGAGAAGATTCTTGGGGAAGAGATTCTATATTGTGAAGAAAAGCTGAGATTCATAGTCATAGTAACCGAGAGGAATACGCATCTAGATATGGAACGGCTGAGAATTGCTGAGGCGGAGATTGGAAAAAAGATAATTGCTCTTCAGAAAGGAGATGAGAAGGGAATACTTGTATCTCTTGAAGACAGGAATGAAAAGATGCTCGGTATAGGAACAATCGAGAGCATAGACTTCAGAAATGGAATAGTCAAAGTACTTACTCCTGTGGATAAACCTGTTTCAAAGATCAAAGTGGGCAGAATAAGGCTTGACTCTGAGGGAAACGAGAAGGAAGTCTTCTTTAGGCTTTAGGTCTTAGAGGGACAGAGGTGACGAACTGGACACTCGGCATGTTTCGGATTCAAAGCTCTGCAGAACTTTCTCCCCAACGAGATGAAGAGCATGTGAACCTTGAAGTATTCTTTAGGCGTATAAAGCGATTCAAGGGTCTTCCTGACTTCCTCATATCCGGCTTTCTCAGGGACAAAGCCAAGCCTCTTGGAGACTCGGTTGACATGCGTATCAACTGGGAGAACTGGTTTTCCGGCGCAGAAGAGAAGCAGAATATCAGCCGTTTTAGGTCCGACTCCGGGAAGTCTTAGGAGCTTCTCTCTAGCCTCCTCAAGCGGATCTGAATATATGAAGTTAAGCGATCCGCCCAGATCATTCAGGATAGTCTCGGAGACAGCCTTAATGATTCTTGACTTGTTCCTGTATAGTCCCGCGACGAATAGGGCTTCCTCGATCTCCTTAATATCTGCTTCCGCTAAGCCTTTAGGCGTCAAAGCCGCCTTTTTAGAGAGGTTCTCATAGGCTCTTCTAGTGTTAATCTCAGCCGTAGACTGACTTATTATCGTTCTCACCAGAACCTTAAATGGGTCTCCAGCCACCTTCGAAATGCTCGGAATCTTGAATTTAGACTCCAATGTCTTTAATACGAGTCTAGCTCTGGTTCTATCTTCTTCCTTCAACATCTCCTTTAGAATTAAGGCTTTCCACGTTAAAATATGTTCATCCATTCCTGACCTGTTTTATTCTCCGTCTCTTTTATAAGCGGAACGACGCATTTATCTTCTGGAGGTAGACATGTTGAGGGAGAATAGGCTTCGGGAACTACTCAGGAAGGGCGAGCCAAGTATAGGCACGCGTATAGTTGCGGCGTGGCCTGGACTCGTCGAGATGATCGGGTATACAGGAGTCTACGATTATGTTGAGTTTCTAAGCGAGTATGGTCCCTACACCTTGTATGACTTCGACAATTTAGCTAGGGCAGCTGAGCTTGTCGGAATCTCCTCAATGATAAAGATAGACCAGGAACCCAGAGTTTACTTGGCTGAGAGAGCCTTAATGGCAGGCATCCAGAACGTGCTCTTCGCGGATATTAGAACAGTGGAGGATGCTGAACTAGCTGTACGCGCAGTTAGGGCTGAACCTAAAGGTGTAAATGGGTTCAGGATGGATAGGAGGATAGGATACGGCGCCCGCATAGCCTCAGCTGAGGATGTCGTCAAAATGTGCGAAGATGCAGTTGTGGCGTTTATGATAGAGAAGAAATCAGCCGTTGAGAATCTCGAGGAGATACTTTCCGTCGACGGAGTAGATATGGTTCAGTTCGGACCTGCAGATTACTCGTTGAGCATAGGGTTGCCTGGACAATATAGTCATCCGAAGGTTAAGGAGGCCGAGTTGAAGACTATAAAGACAGCCTTAAAGATGGACGTGGCTCCTAGAGCCGAGATAAACAGTCCTAAAGATGCAAAGAGATACTTGGAGCTTGGCGTACGGCACTTCAGCTTGGGAACAGATGCAGGCATTCTATATAACTGGTGGAAGCAGAACGGAGACGAGCTTAAGAAGATACTCTCAAAGATATAGAAGAGGCTTGAAAACCGCGGAGGCTTCTCACATTTTGATTTTTCTAGATATTCGATTGTTTGAAGGGTTCTTAATTGTTAAAGATGAAGATTTTTAGGGAGACTGTTAAGGAGGAGGGAACAATATATCTAGCCACGATGCTTGAGATGAAGAATGCCTACATCTTCCTCTTAAGCGAAGGAGAAGAAAGGCTTGGGACGCTCGCCGTATCTATGCCCCAGAGGCCCGGCATAGTTGGGGCTCCTCTATCCTCGGTGCTACTTGGGGAGAGAAATTCCATGCTCAGTAGAATGTTGGCGGAGAGCCTCGCTAGAAGGCTTGGAAGGATAATTCTCCTGTCAATCTTTACGAGGCAGGAGTCAGATAGAAAAACTTCACACATATTTTTAAGTCTCCTAGATAAACTCTTGAAGAAAGCGGAGGCTGGAGATGAGTCTTAGAAGCTTCTTGAATAAGCTTGAGAAGAAGGGAGAGGTTCTCCACATACATGAGAGAATCTCTCCAAGATTCGAGATGGCCTCTGTGATTCAGGAATTCTCAGAGGGGCCGGTCCTATTCTTCGAGAGAGTTGAAGGCTACGATACAAGAGTGGTGGCTAATCTCTGCGGAACGCGGGGCAGAATCTGCTCAGCCCTGAAGACTTCCCGGAACGAATTATACATGAGACTATCTGAAGCTCAGAGGAATCCTCTCAAGCCGGAGATCGCCGAGGAAGCTCCCGTGATGGATGTTCATGAAAAACCGGATTTGAGCAGGATCCCGGTGCTACTTCATTTCGAGAAAGATGCAGGACCATACATAACGGCTGCGGCGGTCTCGGCGCGAAGTCTAGATGGGAAGGTTGAGAATGTCTCGGTTCATCGGCTCCTTGTGCTTGACAGAAACCATCTGGTCATACGGCTAGTTCCACGCCACCTTTTCAGGCTCTGGAGCATGGCTAAGAAGAAGAGGAAAGATCTAGAAGTCGCGATCTCGATAGGGCTTCATCCGGCTGTACTGTTAGCGGCTGCCTCTTCCCCTCCATTTGGCGTGAGCGAGTACGCTGTAGCAAATAGGCTGCTCGATGGATCTCTTAAACTCGTCAAGTGCATGGAGATAGATGCGTATGCGCCGGCTGAGGCTGAGCTTGTGCTTGAGGGAAGGATCTCATTCGAGAGGGAGGCTGAAGAGGGACCGTTCGTTGATATAACTGGTACATATGATATAAGGCGGATGCAGCCAGTGGTGGAGATAGTCAATGTTATGCGTAGAAAAGACTATATTTATCAGGCTCTTCTTCCCGGCAGTTCGGAGCATCGCTTGCTAATGGGACTACCTCGGGAAGCCGCAATATATGAGGCTGTGTCCAAGGTGGTTCCAAGGGTTAAGGCTGTGAATCTCTCTGATGGAGGATGCGGGTGGCTCCACGCCGCGATCTCGATAGAGAAGCAGACTGAGGGTGACGGTAAAACTGCTCTTCTAGCCGCCTTTGCAGCTCATCCAAGCCTTAAACATGCAGTGGTTGTCGATTCGGATATTGACGTGTTTAATCCGCGGGAGGTTGAATGGGCCATAGCCCTACGGTTTCAAGCAAGCGAGGACTTGATAGTTGTGCCTAACGCTAGGGGTTCAACGCTTGATCCCTCAGCAGATCAGAAGCGCGGCTTAACTTCGAAGATGGGAATAGATGCTACTCGGCCGCTGAACATTCCGAGGGAGAACTTTGAGAGGGCGCATATTCCATCTACTCAGAAAGTCGCCGAATTGATTGACAAACTTAGAAAGACGCGACTGTAAATGCTACTGACAGGCCTCATCTATACATCTGTCTAGGGATGAGAAGACTGTCTCCACCTTGTTCATTGTAGGAGCATAGTACGCGGTCTTAGCCGAATTCGTCATTAGAACATCAACACCGATCTCCTTAAGCCACGTAACAACGGCGCATGTATCGGATAGAACCTTCCCGCCAGAAGTCTCTATGATCTTAACATATCTCTCAGCCTTCCTCCTGATATATCTAGAGGTGCAGATCCATAACTTGACATCTCGTCTGACCCTTCTACCCTCAATCCTTAAGGCTACATGCTTGATCTCTTCAGCTGAGCAGTGCGGACAACCTATATAAACCATGTCCGGAGGCTCATTAGTCGTTGATAGAGACTCAAAGGCATTTTTCAAATCGTTCGCGTCAACGCTTATGACCTCGAGCTCTCCGGAGACTCTTGGACATGAAGCCTCCGGATAGAATAGGGATGTCATGCCCGTAGAAGCCATAGCTGATCCCAGATGTTTCAGCTCGGTCTCTCCAGCACACGTCAGCCCGCTGAAGCATGGTATCTCATCCTTCAGCAGTCTTCCTATATGCGCTCCGAGTGCTCCATGATCCGCCTCGCTTCTTAGGCATGACTCAACTTTTATCAGTACGTTTGCGAGGCGATTCTCAGGTTTGTGAACGCCGTAGTTCGGGGTTTTACCGATCAACGCGGCCGCTAAGGCGCTCGGCCCTCCTTCCCTATTCGTCCATGAATGTAGAACCGAGTTTGCATAGATCACAGTTGAGGATTCGGCCCATGCTAGATGCGCATCTTCCTTAGGCTTATTAACATAGTAGGGTGTACATGTTAGGATCATGTCGATCCCTATGCTTCGATATATCTCGATTATTCTGTTCTGCTTCTCCTTAACTTCGGCGACTCCCATCATCTCTTCTGGATGACTATAGTCTATCCCGGCAGGGTTCGCCGTTGATTTAACCATCACCTTCACTCCAGACCTGCCTAGAGCTTCAAGAAAGTCGATAGACGCGTCTCCAATAGTCTTGTAGGAGACGCCGGAGATATGAGCTGATTCTATTGGTATCAGTCTATCCGCTCCGAAGAGGTCGCCAAGCTTCACGAGGATCCTCATGGCTACCTGATATGCCCAGCCCTTCTCACCGTCGAGTATTTTCTCCTCTTCCCTGCTTAGGTACATGAACCGTCCCTCTCAAGTATTACAACTACGCCTTCGTCGCCGTTAACCTCGACGAGGTCGCCCGTTCTTATCTGGGAGATATCGATTCCGTCAACCATTGGGATCTCGGCGATTACCGCTCCGACCACCACGACGGGGTCTGCCTTCTCGTTCACTATCGCCTTTGGACCTACGCCTCTCCTTACAAGCGAGTAGAGAACATAGCTTCCAACGGTTGATCCATGTCCGTGAGGGAAGCATAGAACGGTGCCTCCAACCTTCTCTCCATTAAGATCGTGGTTCTTCTCAATTATTACTCCGGTTTCTGGATCGACCCCGCCTAGGAAGCTCAATGGATTCTTGGACACGAGGGCCTTTCCTCGGGTTCTCCCTCCCATTATAGGTCTTCCCTTCAGAATTATAGACAACGCGTTTCCTCCCAGATCAAAGAAGAAAATATCCGATGTGGGATAAGAAGATTCTCCCTTGTAAAGCGGAGTTATAGATGAATT
>JAGGUU010000038.1 GCA_021158305.1 Candidatus Bathyarchaeota archaeon | reverse complement strand
TTGAAATTTAAGAGGATTAAGAAGGGTGGAAAATTTGGAACTTTGGACGCTATAAATGAACACTGCTCCGTGAGAGCCTACAAGGGCATCAGACGTTCAGAGGCAATAATAGCTGAAGCGCCTATTATTCCAAGATATCTCCCGATAAAACTGGTTACGGATAAAAGTGCTGATGATGCTCCCTGCGGAATAAACTGTGGAAAATGTATAAGATATAGGCAGAATAAATGTTTGGCTTGCCCCGCAACTAAATATTACAAAGGACCATTATAGAATAGTCCTTCAAGTTAACATTATTTTATGAAAGAGAGAAACTCAAAAACTATATTAGAGCGGATCTGTTTCCAAACGAAGGCTTAGAAAAGATAAGAAAGATGGCTTTATTTAAAAATTTGAAGAATAAGATGCAAATATACGCTTGCTTAACGACGTACTCGTTTACGGTATCCTGAGTCAGCAAGATAAGTCAGAAAAAGGTTTTTACGGGTTGTGCACACGTTTATTTACTCTTTTTATGGATATTTTTGGAAGACTATCGCCGTATTTAAGGTATACGGATATTATCCATCCGTTTCTTTTAAGGAGGAAGCCTGCTCCTAAAGCTCCATTCAAGATTTCATCCCTCATGGCTACTAGCGGCTTTTCTCTACACTTTCTCCTTATAAGGGCTCTGTGAAAATTTAGGGGGAGGGGTGTTAGAAGTAAAAAAGATTATGAGGGGCTATAGATATCAGGATAATATCTAGCGTGAAGATTTATCTGTTAGATTCCGAAGATCTATAAAAACCATGAGGGGCTGAGTCTTGCCATATGGATATTTAGGTAGAATACTTAGAGTGAACCTGAGCAAAGATAAGTTGTCAATTGAATATCCTGATGAAATATTCTACCGTAGATATTTGGGCGGAGAAGGCTTCGTAGCCTATTATCTCCTTAAGGAGCTTAAGCCAGGAATCGATCCTCTAGGACCAGAAAATAAGCTGATATTTGCCGCTGGACCCGTTACAGGTGTGCCTATTGCGGGAAATAGCCGGAACAGCATAGGAGCCAAGTCTCCCTTAACGGGAGGGTTTGGAGAGTCTGAAGTTGGCGGATACTGGGGTGCGGAACTGAAACACGCTGGCTTCGATGCGGTGATAATTGAGGGAAAAGCCAGCAGCCCCGTCTATTTATGGATTCATAACGGGGAAGCTGAGATTCGAGATGCTTCTCACATATGGGGATTGGAAACCGGTGATGCTCAGCGTGTGATAAGAGAGGAGTTGAATGATAACCTTGTGAGGGTTGCATTGATCGGTCCTGGCGGAGAGAATCTTGTCCGATATGCATGCATCATGGTTGACTTGAAAGATGCCGCTGGCAGAACTGGTATGGGAGCAGTTATGGGATCTAAAAACCTTAAGGCTGTGGCAGTTAGAGGCAGCGGAAGAATCGAAGTTTCAGATAAAAGGATCCTAACAGAGCTGTCAAAGCATCTCATCCAGAAGGTTAAGGATATGAGATTGTGCGAGTATGGCACCGGTTCACTCTTCGAGGAGTATGCAGCATCAGGTAACCTGCCGATTCGAAACTTCAGGGATGGAGAATTCCAAAATGCCGCTGCCTTAAGTGCAAAGAATGTGAAGGCTACTGTCAGAGTAGGTATGGAAGGCTGCTATGCATGTCCAATCAGATGTAAGAAGATTGTTAAGATAGATGAGCCCTTCACTGTGGATCCGGCTTATGGAGGACCTGAATATGAGGCTCTAGCCTCCCTTGGATCGAACTGTGGAGTCGACGACTTGAAAGCCGTATGTAAGGCTAACGAGATATGCAACAGATTCTCAATAGACGTTATCTCAGCGGGGGTCTCAATAGCCTTCGCGATGGAATGCTACGAGAATGGCTTAATAAGCGATAAGGAAACAGGCGGTCTAAAGCTAAAATTCGGAAATGCAGAGGCGTTGGTTAGGATGGTTGAGATGATAGGTCGACGTGAAGGCTTAGGAGATCTCCTAGCTGAAGGCGTTAAGAGAGCCTCTGAAAAGATAGGAAAAGATTCGGAGAGATTCGCCATGCACGTTAAGGGACAGGAGATTCCAATGCACGAGCCCAGATTCAAGAAGGCACTCGGGGTTGGATATGCTGTTTCCCCGACGGGAGCCGATCACATGCATAATTTTCATGATACTTTTCTGACGCCTAACAGCCAAGAGCTATCAGTCCTCGCTGAGCTGGGAATACTGGAACCCATTCCTCTCGAGAAGCTATGTCCTGGTAAGATTAGAGCTCTAATATACGCGGTTGACTGGAGGGTTCTGGACAATTGCCTGTTGCTATGTAGCTTCGTTCCTTGGGATTATGTTCAGAAGACAAGTATAGTCCGGGCTGTTACAGGCTGGAACACAACGGCTTGGGAGCTGATGAAGACGGGTGAGAGAATAACCACTATGGCTCGAGTATTCAATATTCGTGAAGGATTCGGAAGAAAGGATGATTGGCTTCCGGAAAGATTCTTCAATCCGAGAATCTCAGGGGTGCTCTCAGACACGGCCATAGATCCAGAGGAATTCAGAGAAGCCATCGACACATACTACAAGATGATGGGATGGGACGAGAACGGGGTTCCGACGAGAGAAAAGCTTGAAGAGCTCGATATAGGTTGGGTTGCAAGTCTGCTATAGTCCCGTCGCCATTAGTTTAACATGAAACGCTGAATCAGCAGGATACATAAAAGACAGTGGTTTTTCTCATTCTTCTCGACGAAGATCACTCACCTGCACGGTTCTTCTTCGCGTTTTTCTCGGCTTGGGAGAGCTCTCCAGCAACGCATGCTCCAGTACGGAGAGTTCCCTTTTAAGCCTCAAGTATTCATTAATCATTTTTCTTCCTGACTCCGTTATCTGAGCTCCACCGCCGCCTTTTCTCCCACCTTTCCAAAACTTAAGAAGAGGCTCCCCTAAGGCTTCCTCAGCCCTCCTTACCATTCCCCAAGCATGCCTATAGGACATCCGTAAATCTTTAGCCGCATCTCTCAGCGTGCCGAACTCATCAACCTTCTGTAGGAGCATGCATAATCCTTCTCCAAACGCGTATCTCCCATCTTCATCCTCAAACCATACTTTAAAGACGGGCTTGATCTTTCTCGTCCTATCTCACCTCGCTCTTCTGGAGACGTGAACCGAAGCTGCCTTAAAGGAGGCGTAGACCATGTCGCCTAGCTTAAGTCTCATATCCTCAGCGGACTG
>JAGGUU010000062.1 GCA_021158305.1 Candidatus Bathyarchaeota archaeon | reverse complement strand
TCGTCTGGAGGTAACGCCAGATTCTAGTGAGCTCTTCGTCTCCCAGAGCCTTCAGCAGCGGCTCCAGCTCCCTTAAAAGATTAAAGGAGCTCTTTTGGAAAGCGTTTCCAAGCCAAGCGGTTACGTCTCGCTCCAAGTCAGCCCATGAGATAGTCTTCTCTTCAGGCACATCTAACATGCCCACCGGATTATGCCGCGCAGCGGCTTCGCTTGGCGTAGAGAATGAGAGATTGTCCCATTTAAGGACTTCTTTCGGGAGCCATTGTAGAAACTCGATTATTCCGCTTTCACGCCTATAATGCTCTCCGAAGGTTTCATAATCTATGAAGATAACTATCACGTCTCCGGGTGTTGAGGCAAGCCAGCAGGCATATTTATCTGCTGTTAAAGGCCACTCGTTCCATTCTCTTGACGTGAAACGGAAGCCTATGTCGTCAGAGAGCTGGTAGTTCCTTAGAAGAACCCGTATTTCGCAGTCTCTCGCTTTATAAACGTAATTCGGCTTCCTCCAGCCCAAGACTCTCTCAGCCCCTTCAGTAATGATGGCTTCGAATCCCATCCTCTCAGCTATTCTCGCTATCTTATTATTGTAAATACACTCCGTGTTCTCGAAGACTTTAGGCTCGTAACCGAATCTATTCTTCACTGCTTTTCGATGCATCTCCACCTGCTCGATGAACTCAGACTCTGAAAAGAGGCTTGCAAGCGAGTGATAATATGTCTGGCAGAGGAGCTCTACATGGCCGGTCTTGACCATCTCCTTGAATGACTCTAGAACCTCAGGGTTCCACATTTCGCATTGCTCCATGAAAGTTCCTGATAGGCTGAAGGAAACCTTGAAGCTCTTATCCGCGTCTTCGAGAATGTTAATCGCATTTAAGATAGTCTTATTTGCGGGCAGATAACATTCTCGTGCAACGCGCTTGAAGATCTCATAGTTCAAGTTCATATCAAAGTATATCTTGAACAGGTCTTTAGGATCAGCGTCTGAGGCTAAGGCTCCAGAAAACTCCCGGTTAAGCCTGAAGGGCTGATGAACCTCGAATATTAAGCACACATCTGTCATGTTACGTATCCTTTCCCATATGGGTTGTCTACTCTTGGTATTTACGCTTTTTCCCTCCGAGATCGCTTTACGACAAATTCATCCTTGTATGGAGGTCTGATTAGAAGTATATCCTCAACGTAGGCCCGAAGGGACTCAGCGACGCTCCAAGCCTGAGAGATGCATCCTCTAGGGTGATGCGGAGAATCTCCATCAAAGATCTCACTTAATGTTCCAAGCCCAGCCCTGTAAATCTCCACGTTTAAGAGAGGCTTCATGAATCTTTCAAATGCGAATCTCCTCCAATACGATTCGTAATTCTTCACTTTAAGGAAAGCCGTTATGAACTGGCCTAGGAGCCATGTCCAAACCGTTCCATTATGGTAGGCCCTGTCACGGCTTGGGAAACCGCCGCTATATGTTCCAACGTATTTGGGATCATCTGGGGCTAAGCTTCTCAATCCGTAGGGAGTTAAAAGGTTTCTTAATACGGCTTCCACGATCTTCTCATCCCAAGGAGGATCGAGTATAGGAAAATCTAGAGAGACCGATATTATCTGATTTGGTCTGAGACTTGCATCCTTTATGTTTCCATCGATGACATCGTAAAGGTAGCCGCCTTCCACGTAATAGAACTTCTTGTTGAAGCTCTTCTTCACGCGGGAGGCTAGGAGACTATACTTCTCAGATTCGCCGCGGAAACCTAACTTGCGGGAGAGAATCTCCATCGTTTTCAGGGCATTATACCATAGGGCCTGCACCTCTACAGCCTTTCCCTTTCTAGGCGTAACTGGAACTCCATCTACCACCGCATCCATCCAGGTTAACCTTGAGTCGTGAACGATCAATCCGTCTATGTCAGCGTGGATGCCATGTGCCGTTCCGTGGATATAATACTTAATTATTTCCTGCATGGTCTCCCATAGATGTCTATACACAAAGTTGAGGTTTCTAGTATACTTGACGTATTGGAGAACAGCGTTAAAGAACCATAAAGATGAATCTACAGATTCATACTCTGGTGTTCCATCCGTCGTCTCCGGAAACCTGCTTGGAAGTAACCCGTTCCTTGAATTCTCAGAGAATGTCTCGAGAATCTCTTCGGCTTCGGAGAATCTTCCCGTGACAAGGGTTAATCCTGGGAGTGATATAAGAGCATCTCTGCCCCAGTCTTCGAACCAGTGATAGCCCGCGATTATAGTTCTCCTTCCAGTTCTCTTTCTAAGGGTTATGAACGAGTCGGCTGAGAGAACCAGCCAGCTTAGATCCTCTCTACATTTTATTCGCTTACCATAAAATCTTTTAAGCAGTTTTTCTCTGCGTTTCTTCTCCTCAGCGTATAGTTTATCGAGAGACCGCTTTTCTCTGATCTCCGAAGAGACCTGCTTCACGCTTCCCTCATCCGTCCCTCCAGCAGCCAAGAGATAAAAGAGCATCCGGTATCTGGGTTTCAAGTTTATCTTGAAGAATCCCGGTTGAAGACAGTCATCTAGGCAGCTTTCTCCCCTCAAGTCGTCTCTTCTGAAGTAGATCTTCTCGATCCATACGTCTCCATGATCCACGTAAACTCCGCTTGTCGCGGAGAGCAATAGGAATCCTCTTTTCGGAGAGAACTTGAAGAGGACACTGTTTGAGGATACTTCTCTGGATGTTTCGAAGTCTCCTTTTCTCGTAGTCTCATAGAAGTGACGCATGTTTATCAGCGGATAGATATGCAATGCAGCGTCTGTTTCGGAGCCGTTGAATACCTCATAGCGCACGACAACGACATCTCTCAGATAGGGCATGAAGATCTCCTTTTTCAAATAGACATCTCCGGCTTTATAGAGGAAAGATGGAAGAGGATCCATGATGAAGCCTTCAAGGTTCCGGTAGCCATCTGGGTGGATGACGTCTCTAAACTGGTTTGAGCTGAGAGGATAGCGTTCTCCACCTACGTGTATCTCCTCGTCGATCTTCGAGAGTAGAAGATACCTCTTCGTCGGAGGATTAAAGGCAGTGAAGAGTAAGCCGTGAAACTTTCGGGTGTTCACGTTTAGAATGGTTGATGAGGCATATCCACCGAGTCCATTCGTTAAGATCCATTCTATGCTAGAAGCATATTCAAATTTAGACAGTCTTTCAGAGTCGAAATAGATAGAAGACAAGTTACTTTTCAAAGATTACTCACACTTTTCAGAATAGTATGGAGAGCTACTTGAATAGTAGCTTAGTGAGATTTAAAGGTTAACTATATGTGCTCAGAACCTTTCTCATGCCCTCCACGGTAACATAGTATTTTTCTTGATCTCCACTGAGGAAAACATCAACGTATCTCCTGTTCGTCAGCTCTGAAAGTTTCTTTCTCACCATTTCCTGTTCTGTAGCCGTCCATCTTGAAATCTCCTTAATCGAGAGGCCCCTCTCCGGTGATATAGCCCCAATATTATGCAGAAGCATTAGGAAGCGGATGTCGTCGGGGAGATCATCCATGTCATAGACACCTTCCTCAATTTTTAGCCGATGATATATTTTAATTTAACCTAGCTGTCTCTAATCGTCATTCGTCTTGGTTCGCATCTAGCTCTTAACCGTATAGTGCCACTTATTGATTCTCTTTCCCAGACTCCAGTATTCGGACTGGAATGAAACAAGCGGATTAAACTTGGAAGGTTCTATTGTCTCATCTTCGCCGAGAATCTCCTCATCGATGTGAACCATCTGGATCTCTCCAAGTAGGAGCTCATGGTTTCCGCAGTTAACATCCTTCCATAACGTGCATTCGATATTTATTGGACACTCAACAATGTATGGTGACTTAACTTTAATGCTTCTTCCCGGAGTTAGATTGAATTCGGAGAACTTGTTTATGCGCCGCCCGGAGAAAGAGCCGCATAGATCTACTATACGGGCTTGCTTGTGCGAAGGAACATTAACTACGAAGTCTCCGGTCTCTTTTATCAGTCTCAACGAATACCGGTTGATGCCTATTGAGACGCCTAAAAGAAGAGGGCTTGATGAGAATACGCCGTAAGCTGCTATCGTAATTATATTTGGCGTTGATGATTTGCCGGCGCAACTGACCAGCACTGTGGCGGTGGGAGCTAGCCAAAGCGCTCTGTGATTAGGCTTTAACGTTTTCTTAACCATTCTTGTCCCTCCAGAGGATCGTCTCTCCATAGTTTCTCATACGGCTACTAAATAGTTTCCTCTGGAGGGCATCTAATGAATTATGGCAGAAGTCACACTTATGGATATACATGAGATCGTAGGGATGAAGACTTAGGAAAGGAGAAAGTAAAAGATTAAGACACTCGTGTTCCCTCCGCCATGGCTGAAACTCCATAATGCGATATAAAGACAACCGTTACAGGCTCATTATACGGGATCTCCGGGGCTTCCCTCGGTAAATTTGTCCGTATCCTCGCCTCCTCACCTGGATTGATATATGGATGAGCTGAGGGATTAAAGGTTAATGTTGAATTCTGAACCTTTACTTCCAAGACTTCATAATCTTCTATCAGATATGAACGGCGAGTTATATTTCTATAAGCAACTACAACGCTGTTCCAATTGAATCCTTGACTCTTTAAAAAAATCGTCTTAGACCCTGTGTTTCTAACATAGAACTCCACATACGAGGCATTAATGCATATCAAGTCGAGTTCTATATTGATATTCAGATTTTTCCTCGGCAGAGTGTTTAGAATGATCGTTAGCTGATTGATTGAGTAGACAAGTGATGTGACGGAGGCTCCCATGAAGACTATTAGCCCCACCAAGATTATGGCTGAGGCTACCGTCACTGAAAAGCCCATTGAGAAGGCACCTTTTTATGGGGGAGGCGGAAACATGTAGCTAGACGGCACGCCTCTAAATGGGACTATTTTAGCCTCGTAGACCGACGCTTCTATGTCCATTTCTGGATAGGCCTCTATGATCGCCGTCTCACCTATTTCCCAGACTCCATCTCCGTCGGCGTCTGTTAGATTGAACTTTCCACTTCCGAGGCTTGCATTCTCGCTATAGCGGCAGAGAACAGCTCTCCTATACTCGCCGACGTAAACGTCGATTAGCGAGAAGTCCGTCATAGGCATGAATCCTACATTCTTTGCGTAGATTATAAAGTATCGCGGCGTCACCGTATCGTTGACTGTGGCGTATCCTATCTCTATTCGCGTATTGAGGTTCCTTTTGGAGATGTCAACCGTCTGGATTATGCTACTCTGTAGGGATAGCCCAGCGTACATGGCCTGTGCTGAAACTCCGCTTGCAAGTATCACGGATGCTATTAATAGTACAACCTCTGTTATAGTCGTTGAGAAACCCAACTATCCCTTC
>JAGGUU010000153.1 GCA_021158305.1 Candidatus Bathyarchaeota archaeon | reverse complement strand
GCCAAGGCTTGGTCATAGCAGCTATAACCGTTACTCCGGAAGCCACACGTACATTCTTTCTTCGCAGAACCTTGAGGAGCTTTGCTCTCTGCGACGCGCTTAGTCGACGGATTATCTCTGAATTGCTCGGAACATAGTTCAGTCTATACTTTTCAGCTATTCTCACCTTAACTCTATTAACATCTTCCCTTGAGGGATTCGGGATATCCATCAGACTTTCTATGATGTCTTTGAAGATGCTAGATTCCATGGTTCTCATCTCATGAAATAAGAGGCTAAACTAAAAAGGTTTCTTAATCGCAAAGATACGTGATTGCAAACTCTATTGGCACGATCAACGCATCTCAACATCCTTTAAAGTGTCTAGTATCTAAAAAATTTGATAGAAACCATTTTTTACTTAAACTTGCGATTTAATATCGTTCAGCTATGTCCATCTCGGTATCAATCCTCGAGTATGAACAAACGCTTTACGAGAATATAGACGATATATCAATATCTCCAGTCTTCGACTACATCATAAAGATGATCAACACGGGAAAGATGGGATCAATACATTTGGATATTATGAGACCGCCACTGATACCTAACAGAATAGTATTTCCAATTAAACTCGTCGAAAAAATATATGAAACGCTTCGAAGGAGGATTTCTTTATCTTTTCACCTTATGGTACCTGATCCAGTCATAATAATTGACGAAATGAACGAATTCATTCCCAAAAAGGATAGAATCAAGAGCTTTGTGACGATTCACAGAGAATCCTTTAGCTCAGAAAATGAGATTACAGACGCAGTAAAGCTCATAAAAGAGTATGGATACGGCAATGTTGGAGTCGGTCTCGACCTACCTACTCCTTGCAATGCGATCTCTGAAAGAACTGTGAGAACAGCCGATTTCATCCTTTTGATGACCGTACATATGGGTCGTGGTAGGCAGAAATACTCAGAGAAGGGTACGGAAAAGATAGATTACTTCTCTCGTAAATATCCAGAGAAACCAATATGGGTTGATGGAGGAATAAATCCGCATACGGCGCGTATTGCAGAAAAGGCTGGCGCGAGAATACTGGTTGTTGGTTCATTCATCACGCTAAAGAAAAATCCAGTAGGGGGGTTACTTGAATTAGCGAATAGTATTGGTGAGTAAAGAAAGGTGATTTGGCAGAAGTTACTTTTTGTATGGGATTAAGCATAGGAAAACCATCTTTTTCTTCCCTGTATTCTTGAAGTAATGCTCAGCCCTAGGCGGAATAAATATAACGTATCCTTGAGAAACTTTTTGCTCCTTACCCTCGCAGAAGACTATTCCCTCCCCGCTTAGAATGAAGGATTCATGCTCCCAATCATGCGAATGCTTCGGCGTCTGACCTCCGGGGTCAACCTCAAAGCACCTCATTGCAAAATTTTCAGCTCCATCCTTGTTGGAGATTAGCCACCTAACTCTAACGCCCACAGCTCCGTCTTTAACTTCCTCGCTTGGAATCTCAGTATAGTGAACAGCCTTAAACATGAATCTCCCTCACAGATGCCTCGGGAAGAAAATTAAAAATATACATTAAAAACTTTTTTAGATGTCGGATATGTACAATTATTCCGAATATAAAAGTGGAGATATTCCCATAATAACCCTCCATTTTTTAGATTTTGCAAGTAATTTAATAGTTTCTGGAAGGAAAAAACATAAATTTTGAGGGATCTATCCCTATTTATGGATAAAAAGATAATTGTAGCAGTTTTGGGAATTGTCTGCATAGTAGCTATCTCCGTTCTGGCATTTACGACGAGTCGAAAAGCAGAATTTGTCGTTTCAGCCATAGAATATACGCCTGACAAAGTGTTTGAAGGAGAAAATGTTACAATAACCGTAAGTATAAAGAATGTTGGAAACATAAGGGGGACCTACGAAGCGGTATTAATGCTTGATAACGTAAAAATGAGTACCAAGAAAATAAGTTTGGATCCGGGGAAGGAAGAAAATATAATTTTCTCGATAATCGCCGGCAAAAAAGGCAATTATACTGTTAAAGTCGGCGAAAAAACAATTCTTCTAACAATTCACCCAAGGATATTCCAAGGAGCCTTTTTAGAGTATAAAATTGAAGGAGTAGCTCTATTTCTTCCAATCTCTGGCTCCCTAAGACTTGAAATAGTCGAAGTCACCGATCAAAATTACACTGTTTTAATGACCCCGATCGGGATACCATTTGCTAAACCTCAAACAATAATTTATAAAATTGGAGAAGTTGCAGCCCCATTAGTTAATGTAAGCACAAGCGACATGCAAAATGTCGGCGAGGAATTCATACAAACATCGATCGGAATGCGAAAAGTTCTTCATTATTATTCAGAAAACATTACAGAAACAGGAATGGCAAAAACGCATAGTTACATAGATAAGGATACTGGATTGCCTTTGCTGATACAAACGGAAGGACCTGGTTACTGGCTTAAAGTTGAAATCTCAGATACAAACATGGAATGGCTAAAAAGATAAATTAAATTCTCATATTTTTCTTTTTATTCAATGCCTTACAGCGTCTGTTATGTCCTCCGCATCTCCATTCCGGCTTAATGACTCTTCAAGCTTCTGTAAGAAAGATGTTGACAGATAAATTTGATTGCTGATTTCTTTTTGTTGCTGTTTTTTATGTTCTAGTCTTTCTTTGATCACTCGTTGCCAGAGAACTTAGACTGAAATATTCGCCATGCTTATTAAGTCGTATGATTCGACCTTCACGCTCCAGCTCAGCAAGCGTTTTGTTTACGGTTCACCAATCAATCAGCCAATTACAACGTATTTGCAATTCCATAAATTCTATGAAAGTTTATTTCATCTTAAGACCATAAAGATGCTAAACGCACTTCTAAAAGACAAGAAACATGTTTTCATCTATGGATTCATCAACAAATATTCTGTAGGCAGAGAGACGCATCGCGAAGAAACTTGTTAATCCCAAGGTTGCTCTTAATCAGCTTTCACATGATTCGTCAATGGAAAAGCATGACGGAATACCGCGAAACCAAAGACATTCTGCGCATCAATACCTGGACACAAAACATCGAAGCAGCTAATATGCATTAATCTGGAGAAGGTAATTTCTAAGCAAGAGTGACGAGCTTCGCGTTAAAATCGCAGAACACCGATGGAATCACACGCTACTCGAGATCAGTTCCGAATATGTTTGCGAGAAGAATAAACTGTTCTTCTTCAGAAAGCACAAATAACCAAAAATATTCCGTTAAAGGAAAAACGGGCTAGAGAAGCCACTTAAGCGGTATATCTTGATAAGTTACGCCATCTGGCAGAGTTCTTCGAATAGTTATTGGCAAAACTCCCTTTTCAAGCTCTTCTAATGCAATATCTATAGGATTTGTCGGAGCTTTAGAGAGCTCAATGAGTATAGGCGCGCCCATAGCTATTTGGAGAGCTCTAGCTCCAACTATCCGGGCCTTCTCGAACCTTGTAAGGCGCGGAGGCCCTATGTAGATCTTTCTTTTCACATCGGTCTCAGAACTTTTATTGGATGACATTTATACATGCCTTGCTCAACATGTTATATAAATGGGGGGTTACGAGGAGCGAGATCCAAACGTCAAAGTGAGCGTTAATGAGATGCGGCCACAAATTTAAAATCCCCCAATATTTTAATGCAAAACTAAAAATCTTAATATAAATATAAATTTTACTAATTTTTGAATGTGATCAGCAATACTTCGGCATAGTCTCCGCAAACCTTAATATAACTTTTTTACATGCATTTTTAGGGTCTTAGCGATGCTGGAAGATCTGCAATTAACTGACATTATGATAATGTATGATAGGGACTTTGGAATCTCGATCTTCCAAAACTTTAGAGGATATGATAGCTTGTTAGATGATGCCGAATGGTTACTTGAAAGAACTCATTGCAGATCTCGAGGTTTCTTAATACGTGTAGTCATGAAAGGGGAAAAAACGGGATTATGGATTGGGGAATATCTCTATGGAAAGAAAGGAATAGTCAGACAAGAGCTCATCTTTCAAGGCTGCGTTGGAAATATTAGTAAAGCAATTTTGGATTACGCAAGTGGGAGAATCTCCGAGGATAATCTTTTAAGAAGAATACGAATCGAAAACTTAAGAGAACTGAAAAGTAATGTAATCCGTGATTTTAAATACTACTATTGCCCCTCAAACCGTTTTCTCTATGAATGCTCCTATGTCAACGAGATATATTCGAGACTTGTGGAGAAATATGGTAGAGAAAACCAGATTCCATACTCGCTTCTAGCGCGGGAGGTAGAGAAGATAGAGCCATGCAGAGACGTAATTATATGTCCACTTGTCGCCTCCAACATGTTCGAGAGGATCCTCAACTTAAATAGGGCTCTAAAGACTAGGAGGATAGGTGAAATAAAATTCGTAACCCCAGATTTTGTGGAAATCACCTAAAAACAACTGTTCCTCACTTTAAATTTCTCATCACTTTACTAGCTTCCAGCAATGTTCGATTTATCTTCTTCCAATGGCTCCCTCGCCAATATATCTGTCCACATTTTGGACATTCCCAAAACTCATCATAGAATTTAAAAGTTCCCGGAGGAATCTTTTCTCTAACCTTATCCTTAGAAACTGGGCGTATTCTGGCATTACATTTGGGACAGCGAGAATTTTCCACATTTACTTCGAGATTTAGATTGAAGCGTTTAGCCACCGTGGCTAGTTTCTCAACTTCGCCATGTCCCTCAACGAGGAATGCAGATGCACCCTTAGATAACGCTCTTCGGAAAAGATCAGCGTCCCGCGTCAGTAAAATGCGATTTTCACGAATCGATATGTCGATGAGATCTTCATCTTTTAGATCTCTGAAATACTTGACGTCGCATCCTATCATTCTGAGCCAACGCGTAAGCTTCCCCAGCATTCCATCAGCTAGAAACTTCAAGCTCATATCCTCTTTTAGCGAATTATTTCTCCAGTTCCAGGCTTTCCAATAATCTCCCCTTCATCCATCACTAATCGTCCATTAACGAATGTCTTGATAACTTTTCCTTTAACATTTTTTCCATCGAACGGAGAGAACTTAGCTTTAGAATAAAACCTTGATGAATCGATCTTCCATTCCCTTTTTAAGTCGACAATTATGAAGTCAGCGAAGCATCCTTCTCTTAGGCACCCTCTTCCCCTAATTCGGAAGATCTCCGACGGATTCTTCGACATCAGCCTCACCATGCTGAGAAGAGATAAACGTCCATTATTAACTTGAGTTAACATTAGTGGAACCATTGTTTCCAGTCCTGGAAAGCCAGTAGCTGCATCCCACACCGACTTCTTCATCTTTTCATGCAAAGCGTGAGGAGCATGATCCGAAGATATTATATCGATAACGCCGCCTTTGAGAGCAAGCCATAAAGCCTCCTGATCCACCTCAGATCTTAGCGGAGGATTTGTTAGAGCAATGAAGCCTTGAAGATCCATTTCATATGCGGACAGAAGCAGGTGATGAGGAGTAACTTCACATGTGATAGGAATGCCTTTCCTCTTAGCTGATGAAATCACATCCACAGATCGCCCAGCGCTTACATGACAGATATGAATATGAGCACCGCTCGCATAGGATATCTTTATAACATGTCTTATCGCATTAACCTCAGACTCAGTTGAGTGTGCCTCCGAGAACGCTGATGCATCACATCTTCCATCTCTCTTCAATTCTTCCATCTTAGACTCCAAAAAAGCTTTATCCTCTGCATGAATTAAAACGGGAACATCAAGCTTTGCGGCTTCCTCAAAAAATATTTTTAGAGATTCCTCATCTTCTGGACTAACTCCACCTATTTGCCTCGAAAAGAAAAACTTGAATCCCTTAGCACCGGATTCAACTATTTCTCTCATTTCTTCGAGTCTCTTCGGGAAAGCTGAATAGAAAGCTACGTTTACTATGGAATTCTTAGCAGCGATCTCCATGCGCT